>DATELP010000072.1:0-22832 GCA_035276425.1 Pyrinomonadaceae bacterium | reverse complement strand
CGCCAAGCTGGAAAGATCGGTCGTGCGCCTGCAGCTCGCCGCGCCTTCTCGCTAAAGACTAAAGCCATCCACAGATTACACAGATATCTGCGTAATCTGTGGATGGATTGCTTCTTTCATTTCTTTTACTGCCTGTTGCAGTCCCACAAAAATAGCGCGGGCGATGATGTTGTGACCGATGTTGAATTCGGTGATCTCGCCGATCCGCGCCAGCGCGCCAACGTTTCGATAAGTCAGCCCATGTCCTGCGGCAACGTTCAATCCTTTACGCAGCGCGAGCTCTGCGCCTTCTTTCAATCTCTGTAATTCACGCGCCGCACGTTCGGCTCCTTCGCCGTGAATGCCACGCGCACCGAGCGTTGCTTCCGCATAAGCCGCGGTGCAGAGTTCAACTTGCTGCGCGCCGACTTGTTGCGCCACTTCGATCTGCGCCGGATCGGGATCGATGAACAAACTCGGCATGATGCCCGCTTCGCGCAGCCGGTCCACCGCCTTGCCGACGACCGCGATGTTTGCCTTGGCGTCGAGCCCGCCTTCGGTGGTGATCTCGTTGGGTCGTTCGGCGACGAGCGTGACGGCATCGGGTGTTGCTTGCAACGCGATCTCGAGCATCTCGTCAGTCGCCGCCATCTCGAGATTCAGATAAGTGGTGATTGAGTCGCGCAACAATCTGAGGTCGAGATCCTGAATGTGACGCCGATCGCCGCGCAGGTGAACGGTGATTCCATCCGCGCCCGCTTGTTCGCAGGCCATCGCCGCGGCGATCACACTCGGTTCCGGCGCGCGCCGCGCCTGACGCACGGTGGCGACGTGATCGATGTTGATGTTGAGGCGAGCAATCATTTCTTTTGGTAGGTCCTATACGTCCTACAGGACCTATATAATACGCTCGCGAGCGATCTCATGCACCGCTCGGATGGCGCCATCGTAAACGCCGCGCCGCGCTTGCTGCCGGATCAATCCCACTTCACTCAGCATCCGAAAGCTATCGCTCATCAAACTGATCTTACTTCCTTCATTATGATCCCAACGCACCGGCACTTCCTTCAACTTCAATCCCGCCCGAAACGCCAGGTACAGCAATTCAACGTCAAACCCAAACCGATCCACAGTCGCCGCTTCGACGAGCGGCCGGCACACGCTCATGCTAAAAGCCTTGAACCCGCATTGTGTATCCCAGAACGGCAAACCCGTCGCGAGCCGCACCGCCAGGTTAAAAACCCGTCCACCCTGCTCGCGCCGCCACGGCTGATGCACGCCGATCAGCTTCCGGTCCAGCGCGCGCGATCCAAACGTCACATCATACTGTCCACTCAAGATCGGCTCGACGAGCTTCGGCGCTTCGGTGATTGGTGTCGAAAGATCCGCGTCGGAAAACAGCGCGACCTCGCCGCGCGCCGCGAGCAGTCCAAGCCGCACCGCCCGTCCTTTCCCGAGGTTTGATTTGTAACTGATGACGGACGTGCGCAAGGAACCGGCGTCGCCGAATATCGAACGCGCGATCCCCGCAGTGTCATCCGCGGAGCCATCGTCGACGACGATCACTTCCCCGTCGGGCCAGCTTTCGCGCAGGTAAGCTACGACCGCCAGCAGGGTATTCCCTAAGCGGACCGCCTCGTTATAAGCGGGAATAACGATCGAGAGAGACGCAGACATTCAGGGTGCTCAAACGGCAATATAACACAGCGACTTGTCCCGACAATCTGACTCATCCTTTGGGTCGGCGGCAAGTCGCCGCACCATAAATCCCTGTGCTATATTTCGAACGTGGAAGTGGCACAGCAATTCAAGGATTACCGGAAGAGGGCTTTCGGCTGGAAGTTTGCGATCACCGCCACGGCGGTGATCCTGGTGGCGGCGATAATCGGCGGCACGATCGGCAGCGCACGGCGTTTCAGCAGCCTGACTTCCATCGGCGCCAAAAATTCATATCGCGTGGCCGACGAGATCGAACGCGACTACAACGAAGCGATCGATACAATCACTACCAACTACTCGGGTGACATCGATCACGAGAAAGCAACTCAGGCCGCGATCCAGGGGATGCTCTCCACGCTCGATCCCCACTCCGCTTACTTTCCCTACACCGAATTCAAGAAGCTGAAAGAAGATCAGGATTCGCGCTTCTTCGGAATCGGCGTCACCATCGTGCAGCATCGCGACGGCGTTTACGTGCAGTCAGCGGTCGAAGGTACGCCCGCGGCAAAGCTCGGCTTGCGTTACGGCGATCGCATTCTCGAAGTTGACGGCAAGGACGCGCGCGAGTGGTCCAGCGAACAAGTTTCGAAGAACGTGCGCGGTGGGCTGGGCGAGCCGGTGACGTTGAAAGTCGAACGCGCGGGTTCTGAAGCGCCGCAGTACTTCACGATCGTTCGCGACGCTGTGCCGTTGTTGACGATTCGCAACGCTTACATGATTCGCCCGGGCACGGGCTACATTGGGCTCACCGGTGGTTTTCAGCGTTCGAGCGATGAAGAGTTGGCGAAGGCGATGAAACGTCTTCAGGAGCAGGGCATGCGCCAGCTCGTGCTCGACTTGCGCGGCAATCCGGGCGGTCTGCTCGATCAGGCGATCGAAGTTTCGAGTGAGTTTCTGCCGCGCGGTACGACGGTCGTTTCCGTAAAAGGACGCACTGAATACGCGCAGCCGTTTGTTTACAAGTCCACCGGCACTGAGCCTTCGACCTTGCCGCTGGTGATTCTGATCAATCGCAACACGGCGTCGGCGTCAGAAATCGTTGCGGGCGCGATTCAGGATCACGGGCGTGGTTTGATTGTGGGTGAGACGAGTTTTGGCAAAGGACTCGTGCAGCGCATTTTTCAACTGCCGTTCAATACGGGGTTGACGTTGACGACCGCGCGCTACTACACGCCGTACGGCCGCTCGTTGCAACGCGATTATTCGAGTGGTTCGCTTTACGATTACTACACGCGTCACGATCCGGCGGACACACCGCCCGCGCCCGGTCCACGCAATCTCGATTCGCCGCTGGCGTTAGCTTCGCCGACGCCGCATCCGCATACTGGACCACCAGTGCAAACAGCGGTGGGCCGTGTGTTCTACGGCGGTGGCGGCATTACGCCTGACATCGAAGTGAAAGAAGCAGCGGCGACGCCGTTGCGTTTGCGTATTGCGGAAGCCGCGTTTCATTTCACGAGACAATTAGCGGCGGGAATTGTGCCGGGATTGGAGTCGTACAAGGTTGAGAAAGTGCAGTACGGGAAGAATCCAAAGCTGACGGATTTTGCGATCACGGATCGGGTGTTGGAGGCGTTTCGCAATTTCGTTCGCACGCATCCCGAGAACCAGCTTCAGCCCGCGCAGATCGATGAAGAGTTGGAGTTTGCCAGGTTGAGGCTGCGGCAGGAGATCATCACCGCGTCATTTTCGAACGACGCCGGCGCCCGCGTGTTACTCGACAGCGACGTGCAAGTCCTGCGTGCCGTCGACGCGTTACCGGACGCGAAGCGCCTTGCCGACAACGCCCGCAACGGCGCGTGGCAGGGATAATCTAATTTTTATCCGGAACGCCCTTGACGTTCACCAGAAGGTCCCGGCATGAAACGGCTACTCATTCTCACAGCGGTATTGCTGCTTGCAGTTGGGTTCGCAAACGCGCAGGAGCCGTCACTCAAACCGTCGATTTCCACGCCGAAGGCCGAGGCGCCGGCAACACTTTCGCTCGAAGTCGATTTCAATAACTCACTTCCACCGTCATACATCAGCGTGCGTGGCGCGGACACGAAACCACGCTGGATCTGGGCCGCGCGCTTTGCTCGCATCCCAAACGCCCAACCGGACCGCGATCCATTACCTGTCCAGGCCATTCGTGTCGAGTCGCAATTCAACGGTGAAACCGCTGACGTCAAAATCTCGCTATTGCGTGGCCGCAACGGTTTCGAGCGTGAAGACCAAGTCGCCACTTACCACGTCGGTCTCGACGAGAAAATCACGGTCAAGGAACTGAAGTCGTTTGGTCTCGAACCGATCGATCTGACGCTGCTCAACACCGTACCGCCATTGCCGCCAGCTCCGGATTTCGAAAACCACACCATGTCGGTGGCGATCGCCAGCGTTGTCTCAGACAACGTGCCTCTGCCAACCTACAAACTCACGTTCCGCAACCAGACAAGCAAAAACATTCGCGCGCTGGATCTCGAGGTCGTCAGCGATGGCCGTCCGCGCACGGCGCATCTCTGGCAGAACGAATTCGATCGTCCAATCATCGAGTCCGGCGCACTTGCAGAAAAGATCGTGCCCGCAGTCGTCCCGCAGAAAACAGTCACGGCTTACACGCCTGGCACCGCGACCAACAACACAATCATCGTTCACACTGTTGTCTTCGACGATCTGACTTACGACGGCGACGTACAACCTGCCTGCCGGTACGAAGCATTCGTGGTCGGCCGCCGCCTGTGGCTCAAACGTGTGCTGCCGTTGATCGAGAGCGAGTTAACGAATGAGGCGCTCTCGCCGAAGGAGTTCAAAGAGAAGTTTCTCTCGCTGACTTACAGACTGGAAGACAGTGAAAAGACCGTTAAGTCCGTTGTTTCTTCAAAGTGTGAGAATCCCGATTCGTTCGTGGACATCTCGACTCAAACCCTGAAAATCGAACTCGTGCGCGAACTCGATCGCCTCATCAACACGCGTCCCTCACCGCCGGTCAACTTCCGCACGTGGCTCGAAGCACACCGCGAAAACTACAAAGCCTGGCTCGCGCGTCTCTGAGAATCTTTACAAAACTTTACAAGACTCAAAGGCTGAAAACCTTGCAAACCCCGCGCGGGTTTAATTATATTCGCGCCGCGTTGCGTAACACCGTTCCGCCTTTTTCTAAGGCAATCGTTCTATCCCACGCAGTTTAGTTAACAACCAGAGTTGAAAGGACACTTTCGTATGAAAGACCGGTCGCGCTCCGTTTACGATTTCGGATTACTAGTGGTGATCGTTCTGGCGGTGGCCCTCGCCACTGTCACTGTCTATTCGCAAAACCAGACTCCCACGCAAACTCCAGCGCCCGGTCCCGCTGCCGCGCAGGCTCCACGTGCAACTCCCAGCCCGAGCCCAACGCCCACGCCCATCAACTGGTCCACCGATCCGATGCTCAAGCGTTTTGTCTTTCGCAGCATCGGCCCGGCCAGCATGGGCGGGCGCATCGACGACATCGCGGTGGTTGAACAGAATCCCTACATCATCTACGTCGCGTTTGCGACGAACGGCCTTTGGAAGTCGACAAACAACGGCACGACTTTCACGCCCGTCTTCGACACCTACGGCACCCACTCGATCGGCGACGTCGCCATCGCGCCTTCGGATCCCAACATCGTTTGGGTCGGCACCGGTGAAGCCAACAATCGCCAGAGCTCGAGTTTCGGCGACGGCATTTACAAGTCCACTGACGGCGGCAAGACGTTCACAAAGATGGGTCTCGAAGACTCGCAAACCATCGCGCGCATCGTGATCGATCCGAAAGATCCAAACACTGTTTACGTCGCGGTGCTCGGTCATCTCTTCGGTCCAAACAAGGAACGCGGCGTTTACAAAACCACCGACGGCGGACGCTCCTGGACCAACACGAAGTTCATCGACGAAGACACCGGTTTCACAGATCTCGCGATGGACGCCTCAGACAGCAAGATTCTTTACGCCGCTTCGTATCAGCGACGCCGCACCAACTCCGGTTTCAACGGCGGTGGACCAGGCAGCGGCATCTGGAAAACGATCGACGCCGGCAAGACGTGGAAGAAACTCGAAGGCGGCGGTTTGCCCGAAGGACTGCTCGGACGCATCGGCTTAGACGTTTCGCGTTCGAATCCCAACATTCTTTACGCGCAGATGGAAGTCGGCACGAGCACCGGAACCGGCGGCGAAGAAACGGTTGGCGGTCAAACCGCGCCGAGTCCTTCACCATCGCCATCCGCGAGTGCCTCGCCGTCGCCGAGTCCGACTGCTTCGCCGACGCCGGGACCGCCCGATCCAAAGAAATCGGGCGTGTGGCGTTCGGATGACAAAGGCCGAACGTGGCGCATCGTCAGTAACGAAAACAATCGTCCGATGTACTACAGCCAGATTCGCGTCGATCCGAAGAACCCGGAGAACGTTTACGTCGGCGGTTTGAATTTCAGTAAATCAACTGACGGCGGCAAGACTTTCAAATCGCTGCAAGCGGGCATCGCACACAGCGACAATCACGCGATCTGGGTCAATCCCGCGAACGGCGATAATCTGCTCGTCGGCAATGATGGCGGTTTGAATGTCAGCTACGATCAGGGCGCGACGTGGGAGTTTGTCAACACGATTCCCGCCGCGCAGTTCTACGCGATCGGCGTGGACATGCGAAAGCCTTACTACGTTTACGGTGGTCTACAAGACAACGGATCGTGGGGTGGTCCAAGCCAGACGAGAAGCCAGCAAGCCGGAATCACAAACGCGGATTGGTTTCGCGTTGGCGGCGGCGACGGTTTCTACACGCAGGTCGATCCGACTGACTACAACGTCGTTTACGCGGAGTCGCAGGGTGGCGCGATGCAGCGTCTCGATCTGCGCACCGGCCGTACCGTGAGTATTCGCCCACGCGACGCTCAGCGCCGCGGTGGCCGCGGTCAGGGTGGACAGGGCGGCGGCGCTGCTCCTGCGGCGAGCCCCTCACCGGGAGCTTCGCCGGGTGCTTCGCCCACGCCTGACACACAAGCGCAACTAGCAGCATTCGCAGCCGCGCAAGGGTTCGGCGGTTTCGGCGGCGCAAACCTCGCGTCGAACGTCGTACCCACCCCTGGTCCAAACGAAGTTTATCGTTTCTACTGGAGCACGCCGATTCATCTCTCGCCGCACAATCCGCGCGTTGTTTGGGCGGGCGGCAATCGTCTGTTCCGCTCGATGGACCGTGGCGACACCTGGACCGCGACGATCGATCTCAGCAAACAGATCGATCGCAACACGCTGCCGATCATGGGCGTGGCCGGCAATCAGCCGATGGCTTCCAAGCACGACGGCTACACCGGTTACGGTTACGTCGTAACAGTTGCCGAGTCGCCCAAAGTGCCGGGCATAGTTTGGGTCGGAACTGACGACGGCAACGTGCAGATCAGCAAAGACGGCGGCGCGACCTGGACCAACGTCGCGAAGAACGTTCCCGGCATCGGCGACACGTATCACATCTCGCGCGTCGAGCCGTCGCGTTACGACGCGGCCACGTGTTATCTCGCGGTCGACGGTCATCGTTGGGACGATCTGAAGCCGTATCTCTTCGTGACGCGTGATTACGGCGCCACGTGGGCGCCGATCGTCAGCAACCTGCCGAAGTGGGGCACGGTCAACGTCGTGCGCGAAGATCCGCGGAACAAGGATCTGCTGTACGTTGGCACGGAGTATGGTTTGTACATCTCGCTGAACGGCGGCGGTGAGTGGAAGCCGTTCATGTCGGGCATGCCGGTGATGCGCGTTGACGACATCCTGGTCCATCCACGCGATAACGATCTGATCGTCGGCACGCACGGCCGCGGCATTTACATTCTCGACGACATCACGCCGTTGCAGCAGTTGTCGGAGAAAAAAGTGCTGGACACGGAAGTCCATCTGTTCGACGTCAGACCGGGAACGATCTGGATGAACGATCCGCGTCTCGGCCGTTACTGGGGTGGCGCGAAACTTTTCCGCGGCGCGAATCCCGCACCCGGCACGGCGATCAGTTATTACTTGAAATCCACGCCGTCAGGCGACGTGAAGATAGCTATCTCTGATTACACGGGCAAAGTCGTGCGCAACATCACGGGCACGAAAGAAGTTGGTTTGAACAGGGTGCAGTTTAATCTGCGCGGCGATCCGCCTCCGCGTCCGGCTGGTGGTGGCGGCTTCGGCGGCGGTGGTGGCGGCTTCGGCAACATCTTCGCGCAGGGTCTGCCGCTTGAAGCCGGCACTTACAATCTGAAGCTAACGGTCAACGGCAAGGACTACACGACGAAAGTCGTCATCGAAAACGATCCCGGCTTTCAACCGTAGCTGCGACAGATTACGCACTTCAAATAGTAGGTCTCGGGCATCCCCAGCAACACGGGATGATCCGGGGCCTGCACGCGTTTTTCGATCATCTGCACGCGACGGTGTGCGTCGTTCGCCGCCTGGTCCACGATCTCCAGAAACAGATCTTCAGAAACGTGATACGAACACGTACACGTGATCAGCACGCCGTTCGGGTTCAGTAGCTTCAACGCGCGCAGGTTGATCTCTTTGTAACCGCGCACGGCAGATTTCAAGCTCGCGCGATTCTTCGCGAAGGCCGGCGGGTCGAGCACGATCACGTCGAAACGATCGCCGCGCGTTTCAAATTCTCGCAACGCGTCGAAAACATTCGCTTCACGAAAGTCCACGTTTAGTTCGTTGAGCTGTGCGTTGTGCTTTGCAGCCGCAATCGCATCAGCCGAGATGTCGATGCCAATCACTTCTTCGCAAACGCTCGCGAGGTGCAACGCAAACGCGCCGTTGAACGTGAAGCAATCAAGCGCACGTCCACGATTGGTAGTTTGCGCTGCTGCGCGTGCCGCCAGCCGATTCTGCCGCTGGTCGAGAAACGATCCGGTTTTCTGTCCGGCGCCCGGTGAAACAACGAAACGCAAACCGTGTTGCAGAATCTCAAACTCGTCCGGCGCTTCGCCGTAAACTGTCGCTGCGATCAACGGCAAACCCTCGAGTTCGCGCACGCGCGCATCGTTGCGCTCGATCACCGCGCGCGGCTGAAACTCTTCTATCAGTATTTCCGTCAATGTGTGTTTAAGCGACTCAGCGCCTTGCGATAACGTTTGCAGCACGAGGACGTCGTTATAACGGTCGACGATCAACGACGGCAGTAAATCGCCTTCGGAATAGATCAACCGGTATGCGTTCGTGTCGTCGGAAATATGACGCCGGGCGGCCGCGTCGAGAATCCGGCGGCGCCACCAATCGCGATCGATCTCTTCGTTTGTTTGCGTCAAAAACCTGAGCGCGATCTGCGACGCAGCACTGTAAAAAGCCTGACCGATGAAGTTGCCGCGTTCGTCTTTAACGGCCACAACCGAACCGGCTTCGGCGTCGACGTCGACCACGTCGCTCCGGTAGATCCACAGATGTCCGTGCCGCACGCGATCCGCGCCGCGCTTGTTGACAGTTCCTGTTTGCATCGACGCCATGTTATCCGGCGAACGTGTTAATTGCGACCGTGAATTACGGTGTGTTAGGCTTCGCGTGTCCTCGATCGACCATGGCTACGAAAACAAAAGACGAGCGGCGCGAGCGGTTTGAAACGCCATCGGGTATCCAGCTTCCAGTTGATTTCAATCCCGAAAACACCGGCCCGGTAGACTACGAAGAAGACCTCGGCGCGCCGGGCGAGTTTCCCTACACGCGCGGCATTTACCGGAACATGTATCGCGGGCGACTCTGGACTATGCGCCAGTACGCGGGCTATGCGACCGCGGAAGAGTCGAACGCCCGTTACAAATATCTTCTCGCGCACGGTACGACCGGGCTTTCCGTCGCGTTTGATTTGCCGACCCAGATCGGCTTGGACTCTGACGATCCGCTCTCGCTCGGCGAGGTTGGCAAAGTCGGTGTCGCGATCGATTCGCTCGACGATATGGAGCGGCTATTCGCGGATATTCCGCTCGACGAAGTCTCCACGTCGATGACGATCAACGCGACCGCCGCGATCCTTCTTTCGCTTTATCTCGCGGTCGCGCGCAAGCAGAACGTTTCGTTCGACAAGGTTCGCGGCACGATTCAGAACGACATTCTCAAGGAGTACATCGCGCGCGGCACTTACATTTATCCGCCGCAGCCGTCGCTGCGTTTGGTGACGGACACGTTTGCTTACTGCGCGCGCGAAGTGCCGAACTGGAACACGATCTCGATCAGTGGTTATCACATTCGCGAAGCTGGTTCGACTGCGGTGCAGGAAGTCGCGTTCACGCTGGCTGATGGAATCACGTACGTCGAAGCGGCGCTTGCCGCGGGGCTCGCGGTTGACGATTTCGCACCACGTATTTCGTTCTTCTTCAACGCGCACAACAATCTGCTCGAAGAGATCGCGAAGTTTCGTGCCGCGCGGCGTTTGTGGGCGCGCATCATGCGCGAACGATTCGACGCGCGCGATCCGCGTTCGCTGATGCTGCGGTTTCACACACAGACGGCGGGCTCTTCGTTGACCGCGCAACAACCGGACGTGAACGTTGTGCGCACGACGATTCAGGCGCTGGCGGCGGTGTTGGGGGGAACGCAGTCGTTGCACACAAACTCGATGGACGAAGCGCTCGCGTTGCCGACTGAGGCAGCAGCGCGCGTGGCGTTGCGAACGCAGCAGGTGATTGCGTACGAATCGGGGATTGCGGATACGGCTGATCCGTTGGCCGGATCTTATGCGATTGAAGAGTTAACGGGACAAGTCGAGAAACTGGCGCGTGAGTACCTTGAAAAGATCGACGCGATGGGCGGAATGTTGCGTGCCATCGAGACGGGTTACGTACAGCGCGAGATTCAGGAGTCGGCTTATCGTTATCAGCGCGCGATCGAATCGCAGGAAGAGATCGTGGTAGGCGTGAATCGTTTTCAGATCGAGGCAGAGCAGCCGGTGCCGTTGTTGAAGATCGACGAGCAGCTTGAGCGTGGGCAGGTCGAACGCGTGCGTGCGTTGCGTGCGCGCCGCGATGCGGAGGCAGTAGAGTCGGCGTTGAATAAGCTTGAGGAAGCTGCAAAGACGACCGAAAACCTGTTACCGCGAATACTCGAATGCGTTGAGTCGTACGCGACGGTAGGCGAGATCAGCAATCGGCTGCGACGTGTATGGGGCGAGTATCGCGAGACATCGACTATCTAATGATAAACCGAAGAAGCTTCGTCAAAGTTGTAAGTCTAAGCGTGATCGCCGCGGGCTGCGGTGGTGTTTCCGCGTTGGCGCGCAAACCCGCGCCGCAGTTTTCCATCACGATGGACGACTTCTTCTGGCAAAGCCCGTTGAGGCTGACGGGCGCCGAACGCAACCAGTCGATCCTGCAAACACTCAACAAACACTCAATCAAAGCGACGCTGTTCGTCATCGGAAAAAACATCGAAGCAGACGAAGGCAAACAGCTTCTCACCGCCTGGGACCGCGCCGGTCACATGCTGGCCAATCACACCTACTCACATACAAACCTCAACGCGCCCGACGCGGATGTGAAAGCCTATCAGGACGACATTCTGCGCGCTGAAGCTTTGCTGAAAGACTTTCCGCGTTTCCGCAAATATCTGCGCTTTCCGTTCCTCAAGGAAGGTGACACGGTCGCGAAGCGCGATGCGATACGTGCGTTTCTCGCGGACCATAATTACCGCAACGGTCACGTGACGATCGACGCTTCCGATTGGTATGTCGATCAGCGTCTGACCGAACGTTTGAAGAGTAATCCGTCAGCGAATGTAAAACCGTATCGCGATTTCTACCTCGAACACATGTGGTCGCGCGCGCAGTATTACAACACGCTCGCGCAACGTGTCCTCGGTTATCAACCCAAACACACTGTGCTCGTGCATTTCAATCTGCTCAATGCGCTGTTCCTGGACGATTTGATCGCGATGTTCAAGTCGAAAGGCTGGCAGCCAATCGACGCCGAGGAGGCATTCGCAGATCCGGTTTTTGCATCCAAGCCCAACGTCATCCCCGCCGGCGAGAGCCTCATCTGGTCCCTCGCCAAAGAGAAAGGAACCCTCGCGAAGTCGCTTCGCTACCCGGGTGAAGACAGCAAATACGAAGCCCCGCGAATGACAAAGTTAGGACTATGAAAACAAAACTCCCACTGCTCGCTTGCATCTCGATCCTGCTCGCGAGTATCGCTAATGCTCAAACTGAAAATAACCAATGGCTCCGCTACACCGTCAAAGGCGAAGAGTTTTCCGTGACCTTGCCGGTGGAACCCGCGATGAAGACTTCTGACGCATTCGTAATGCGACTGAAGAAGAGTCGTTTGGAACGATTGATCGAGGCGAAAGACGGCGATCTCGTCTATAGAATTTATGTTTACGAGAACCCGAAACCCCGCCAGTCGTTGAAGGAATTCATCACCGAACAAACGGAAAAGTCCGATCTGAACCTCACCTTCGAACGCGAGCTGATGGTTGGTAAGTTTGCTGGTCAGCAGTATTCATCGCACGATCGCGACTTTCCTTCCACCGAACAGTATTTCGCCACGGAGGGACGCCTCTATCGGTTCGTGGTGAAGGGTGCGACCGCTGAACATGCAGGTGTGCAGCCGTTCTTTGCCTCAGTCATGCTGGGAAAGAAGCAAGAAGGCGTCGAAGTCCTTGAGGGCGCAGCGCCGGGGGGCGGTGGCCCCTCAACCATTTTCATGGGAAAGGAAGTTGACACGAAAGCGCGCCTGCTCAGCAAGCCGGAGCCTAGTTACACTGACAAGGCCAGAAATCACGCTATATACGGTACGGTTGTCTTGAAAGTGGTTTTTTCAGCTTCAGGAAAGGTCACGAACATTCGCGTGGTCCAGAGTCTACCTGATGGATTAACTGAACGGGCCATCGAGGCGGCGCGGAAGATCAAATTCGTTCCGGCCACCAGGGAAGGAAAATTCGTCTCGATGTGGATGCAACTGGAGTACAACTTCAACCTCTATTGATATGAAAACAAAACTCCTCCTCATCACGTGCAGTTTGTTTTTGTTCGTCACCGCGGTCAACGCGCAAAGACCTGGCGCCGCGAAACCTGTTACATGGCAGAAATACAAGGTCGGTGGCGAGGTATTTACTGTTGCGCTGCCGCTACTTCCCGCCATGCACATAGGCCATAAATGGTTCGAGGGGGACAAAGAGCCTCGACGCGAGGTCTGGCTGGGATCTTATGCTGACGGCGTGGTCTATGTCGTACACGTCATGGAGAATCCGAGCCCGCAAGTTTCACTGCAAGATTTTATTGCCGAGCGGCTAAGGTCTGGTACTAATAACGAACGTGACGTCAAACGTGATGGTCTGTCCGGAAAATCATTCACCTCTGCTCAAACAAATGACATCATGGCCCAGTTCTTTGCCGGTGAAGATCGACTCTATGAATTTAGTGCGTTTGGCGTGTCGCTGGAAGATCCGCGGATGACGAAATTCTTTTCCTCCGTCTCGTTCAAAAAGACCACGGCACTTGAAGTCTTCGAAGGACCCGGACTTCCGTTTGAAGAGGCGCCGCCGGCATCATCTGACTACGAATTGGCTAACAGGATCTACGCCGGCAAGGACGTTACGACGAAGGCCCGGCTCGCGATGAAACCCGAACCGTCCTACACCGAGGATGCGCGACAGAATGCCGTCGCTGGAACCGTGGTTTTGAAGTGTGTTTTTAGCTCCAATGGTAGTGTAACTGATATCACAACTATTTCCGGTCTGCCCTACGGCCTAACACAGAAAGCGATCGAAGCCGCCGAGCGAATTAAGTTTCTTCCCGCCACGAAGGACGGAAAGCACGTCTCGATGAGGATGCAACTGGAGTACAATTTCAATCTCTATTGATGCCGCATCTACTCGAAGTCAACGATCTGCGAACACACTTTCCAACCCGCGCGAAGGCGATTCTGGTGTGAGGGCGCTATAATGCTCCAGGTTATTCGTTCTGAGGCCGAGATGATTACATCCATTCGATTTCAAAACTTTAAGGCCTTGCGAGATGTCACGCTGCCGCTGGGTCGGTTTACGTTAATCGTGGGGCCAAACGGTAGCGGCAAGAGCACAGCGATGCAGGCATTTCAGTTCGTTTTGGATGAGACACCTAAATCTCTTAAAGACTGGAGCACGCATGGAACATTGCAGAACTCAGTAAAGGTTCACGTTACCTGGCTCGAGGATGGTACTGAGTACGTGACCGGTGCGGTGTTAAAGAGCGCAAGCAGCTTCATTGAGTATCCTTCAGAGGCTGATTCCGTTGGGTTCTATGCCGGCAAGCTCCGCAATTACTTGAAGAGCTTCAGAATGTTCTCCTTCGATGCAAGCGCTATCGCTGGCGCTGTCGACACCTCTCCTAATCCACAACTCGGAGAAGACGGATCAAATCTCGCGGCTGTATTGGACGCTTTAAGGGATACGCACCCTGAACGGTTTGAGGCGTTGAACAAAGAATTGAATAGATGGCTACCGGAGTTTGATCGCATTTTGTTCGAGACACCTGATAAAGGAAGAAAAAGCTTTTTGGTTCGTACCTCTGTGGGTCATCATCGTTTGCGGGCAAGCGCTCTCTCTCAGGGCGTACTTTTTGCCCTTGCATTTCTGGCCTTGGCCTATCTTCCAGAGCCGCCATCCATTGTTTGTTTTGAAGAGCCGGATCGCGGTATTCATCCGAGATTATTGGTGGACATTCGAGATGCAATGTACCGTCTAGCATTCCCAGAGAACTACGGAGAGGAACGTGAGCCGGTCCAGGTGATTGCCACTACTCATTCGCCTTATCTTCTGGACCTTTACAAAGAGCATCCAGAACAAATCGTAATCGCGCACAAGAATGAGGACGGAGTGCAATTCGAGCGTTTGTCTGAAAAACCACATCTGAACGAAATCTTAGAGGGGGCTCCTCTCGGAGATATTTGGTACAGCGGGATTCTCGGAGGGGTTCCATCCGCCCCATGAAGATAGCCGTTGTAAGCGAGTCTCCAACTGATGAGGCCGCAGTTAAAATTTTAGTAGATGCAATACTCGGGCATGAGACGGAATTAGTGGCCGGAGCACGTTTGCGTCCTCATGGGTGGCCTAATGTCTTAACTGTCTTACCTCCAATCATTAAAGCCTTACATTATCGGGCTGAAGCAGACGCGCTGGCTGTTGTCGTTGATTCTGATGATTCTCCTCTTCATGATAACGCTCACGATCAGACGGCGGAGAATGACTGCCGATTATGTCAACTTCGCAATTCGATTGCCCTTTCGTTTAACCGACTCAGTCCTGTAGCCAATCGTGCATTCTTAAAAACTGCAATTGGAATTGCTGTTCCAGCAATCGAGGCCTGGTACCGTTGTGGCACGGATCCACACGTAATGGAGGCTACGTGGCACCGTCGATTGCAAGGCGAAAGGATTACATATGATCGACGGTCGTTGAAGGCTGATGTTTATGGATCGGATCAGCCCGGTCTGGCGGCAAAAACAACGCTGGCTACGGAAGCGGCGAAGCGACTAGGAAACAATCTTGAGCTCCTCGAAAAACTCTTTCCGTTAGGGTTTGGCTGTTTTATTTGCGATGTGCGCACTTGGCGTGTATAGCATGCATCTACTCGAAGTCAACGATCTGCGAACACACTTTCCAACACGCGCGGGATTGGTGCGCGCGGTTGAGGGTGTGAGTTTTTATCTCGATCGTGGTGAGCTGCTCGGATTGGTTGGTGAGTCTGGTTGCGGCAAGTCGATGACGGCGCTCTCGGTCATGCGGCTCGTCGCGCCGCCCGGAAAGATCGTCAGCGGTGAGATTCTTTTCGACGGCAAAGACTTGCTGAAACTCTCCGACGCCGAGATGCGGCAGATGCGCGGCGACGACATCGCGATGATCTTTCAGGATCCGATGACGTCGCTCAATCCGGTTTACACGGTTGGCGAACAGATCGCAGAAGCGCTGCGGCTGCATCGCAAGATGTCGCGGAAAGAGGCGCGGCAGGCAACGATCGAAGCGATGCGCGAAGTCGCGATTCCCGATCCCGCGCGACGCATCGACGATTATCCACATCAACTCTCGGGAGGCATGCGGCAGCGGGTGATGATTGCGATGGCGTTGGCGTGTAATCCGAAGTTGTTGATTGCCGACGAACCGACGACCGCGCTCGACGTAACGATTCAAGCACAGATTCTGGAACTGTTGGATGAACTGCGGAAGCAACGCGACCTCGCGGTGCTTTTGATCACGCATGATCTCGGTGTCGTTGCGGAGGTGGCGGATCGCGTCGCGGTCATGTACACGGGCCGCATCGTCGAAGAGTCGCCGGTTGAAGAACTGTTTGCGCGTCCGAAGCATCCGTACACTGAAGGTTTGCTGCGCTCAGTGCCGAAGCTCACAGGTGAGGATGTGACTAAGAAAGAACGACTCGAAACGATCGAAGGGGTCGTTCCGAGTCCGACGGATTTGCCGCCCGGTTGTCACTTCGCGCCGCGTTGTCCGCACCGAATGCCGCGCTGCACGGCGGAAGACATTCCGCTTTATCAACTCGACGGTGGCGTGCAGGTGCGCTGCGTGCTTTATGATCTCGCGGCTGCGGTAACGGCGGATCACCAAACTACACGTGATGGAGCAGGTTCAAACTAAACAACAAATAACACCTCCACCTGCAATGCGCGAGACGCTCGTGAGTGTGCGCGGACTCGTGAAGCATTTTCCGGTTGAAGGTTCGGACGACGTCGTGCGCGCCGTCGACGGCGTCTCGTTCGACATCTTCGCGGGCGAGACGTTAGGACTGGTCGGCGAATCGGGTTGCGGAAAATCAACGGTCGGACGCTGTGTGTTGCGCTTGATCGAACCGACCGCGGGTCAAATCACGTTTGCCGGTCAGGACGTACTCTCGCTCGACAAAAAACGTTTACGCCAACTGCGCCGCGAGATGCAGATCATCTTCCAGGATCCTTACGCGTCGCTCAATCCGCGTATGAAAGTCGGCGACATCATTGCCGAGCCGCTCGTGATTCATAACACGAGCAAACCCGGCGAGCGCAACGATCAGGTCGCGGGTTTGTTGAAGCGCGTCGGACTCGATCCGGATTACCGGAATCGCTACCCGCACGAGTTCTCCGGCGGTCAACGGCAACGCATCGGCGTCGCGCGCGCACTCGCGCTCAATCCGAAGTTGATCGTTGCTGACGAACCTGTTTCCGCTCTCGACGTTTCAGTTCAGGCGCAGGTAGTGAACCTGTTGCAAGAACTTCAGGAAGAGTTCAAACTAACTTATCTGTTCATCTCGCACGGCCTCGCGGTTGTCGAACATATCTCGACGCGCGTGGCGGTGATGTATCTGGGCCGCATCGTCGAGATCGCCGATGCCGCTGAATTGTATGCGCAGCCGTTGCATCCATACACGCAGGCGCTACTATCTGCCATACCGATTCCCGATCCGCGGCAGAAACGTAAACGAATCATCTTGCAGGGCGACGTCCCGACGCCGATCAATCCGCCGTCAGGTTGCCGTTTCCGCACGCGCTGTCCGCTCGCGATTGAAGAGTGTGCGCACATCGATCCGGAGTTGCGTGAAGTGTCGCCCGGTCATCACGTCGCGTGCATACGCGTGCCTGGCTGGGCCGAAGCGCCTTCACGATTTTGAAACCTTGATCCATTTAACGGCGTATCAAACGAATCCAACACCATCTCTCATACATAGGAGATCAAGCCAATGAGTGCTCCCCAGGATCCTAATTTCCAGGCACCACCACCAACGCCCGAACGAGAACCGCAAGCGCCGCGCGCCACCAGCCTTCGGCCACTCGCGATCGGAGTGTTTGTGCTGGGTCTGATTTTCGTGGTCGGCGCCGCGGTCAAGCTGGTTGCAGGCGGGTTCGGCACCGGAGCGGCGCTGTGTTTTATGGGCCTCGTGGTCTTTCTGCTGAGTTTTATTCGACGGCCGCCGGTGGTCGATGCAGAGCGCCCGATGTCGTGGTTCGAAAAGGTTACGGGAATCTTCTATGAACCGGCGCGCGTGTATCGCAACCTGCGCGTTTATCCCTTTTGGGTCGGCGCGTTTCTGACGATCTGGGTCTTGACCACGATCTACTCGACGGCTTTCGTGCAAAGAATCACTCCCGAACGCATCGTCGATCATACGGTGGAAAAGATCTCGCAGATGGGACCACCGTTTGCCCCGCCACCGGAAGCGATTGAGAAGATCAAAACCGATCAGTTGGACGCGCTGAAAAATCCGGCGCAACGCGTTGGCGGTATATTGAAGTCCGCGGTCAGTATTTTTATCTTCAGCGGGTTGATTCCGGCAGCACTGATATTCCTGGGCGTGCTGGTGTTTGGTGGACGAATCAACTTCTGGCAATCGCTCTCAGTTGTTTTCTATTCCGCGCTTCCGATCATCGCCATTCAGAAGATTCTCGGGCTCGTGATTCTCTACTTGAAAGCGCCTGAGGACTTGCACCCGATCCTGAATCAGGAAACGACGCTACAGGACAATCTCGGGATCCTGCTTTCGCCCGCCGAGCATCCGATACTGTTTGTGACGGCGAGCTTTATTGGGTTGACGTCGTTTTACTGGCTGTGGTTGCGCGCGAAAGGGATTCATTATGCTGGGACGCGCGTTAGTAAAGGGCAGGGTTGGGGCGTGGCGATTACGATGTGGTTGTTGTTGCTGCTGTTCGTGGTGATCATCACCGCGCTGTTCCCGGGCTTCATTTCGTAAGCGACTTTCGCCACAAAGAGGCACCAGAAACTTTTGTGCCTCTTTGTGGCTGCTACTCGTAGCGCAGCGATTCGATAGGATCCAGGCGCGCGGCTTTCCACGCGGGCCAGAGGCCGAAGATGAGGCCGATGCCGACGCTGGCGATCAGCCCGCCGATCGGCGCCCACAGCGGCACGTACGACGGAAGCAACAACCGCAACAGCAACGTCAATCCCCAACCAATCGACAACCCAACAATCCCACCAAGCCCGGTCAACGTCGCCGCTTCAATCAAAAACTGCCACATGATGTCACTGCGCTTGGCTCCGATCGCTTTACGCACGCCGATCTCGCGCGTGCGTTCGGTGACGGACACGAGCATGATGTTCATCACACCGATTCCACCCACCATCAATCCGACCGACGAGATCACGACCATCGCGATCGCCAGCCCCGCGGTGATCGAACGGAAGTTGTCGAGAATACTTTCCGACGTCTCCATACCGAAGTTGTCATTCGCCGCAAACGGAACCTGACGCCGCACACGCAACAAGTCGCGCACCTGGTCCTTTGCGGCTTCCATCATGCCGGCGCGCCCGACCGCGAGAATGTAGATGTCATCAGCGTTTGGCTTTAGTTTCTGAGCCACGTTGAACGGCACGTAGATGACGTTATTCTGATCGTCACTGCCGCCGCCGATGAGAAATTGTTCGCGTTTTTCGAGCATGCCGACAACACGAAACTCCTGCGGGCCGATCTTGATCGTCTGGCCCACCGGCGAACCGAGCTTGAAAAAGTCGTCGGCGACTTTCGAGCCAACAACACAAACTTCCTGTTTCGTATCGTTCTCGGTTTGCGTAAAGAAGCGTCCTTCGGAGATGACCTGCGTGCCTGCCTTTTCAAATTCCGGCAACGTGCCCTGAAGTGCGACCTGCGCGGACGTTTTGCCGCCACCCGAGACCATCAACTTGCCGCCAAACCAGTTGTTGGTGATGTCGAGGAAGGGAACTGAAAGTTCAACCGCTGGCAACTGCTGCAACGCGATCGCGTCGTCGTAGGTCAGTTCTTTGCGCATGCGCTCTTCGCGCGACATGCGGCCGATGTGAATGCCGGGGTTGTACTTGCTGATGTAGATTGAGCGCGTGCCGAACGACTCCACTTCGCGCGTGACGGAGACGTCGATGCCGCTGATGATCGAGGCAATCAACATCACGGTGATGATGCCGATGACGACGCCGAACACGGTCAGAAACGAGCGCAGCTTGTTCGCGCGCAACGTAGCCAGCGCCATCATGAGGTTTTCGAAAATGTCGCTTCGAATGATCTTCATGGTTTAAATAAGTCTTCGCAAATAGGTCCTATAAAAATAGGTCCTATAGGTCCAATAGGACCTATTAATCAGCCCTTAGCGCTTCGATAGGATCCAGGCGCGCTGCCTTCCACGCGGGAAAGATTCCGGAAGCCACACCCGCGCCGCCTGACGCCGCGAGCGCTCCCACGATCGCCAGTATCGACAAGTAAGTCGGAAAGATCCACGCCGTCACAACAATGCCGACGACCCACGCCAGAAAAATCCCGACCGCGCCGCCGATCGTCGACAGCGCAACCGCCTCGACCAAAAACTGTTTCAGAATGTCCATCTGCCGCGCACCCAGAGATTTTCTGATACCGATCTCTTTCGTGCGTTCAGTGACGGACACGAGCATGATGTTCATGATCACGATCGCGCCGACGACCAGCGCGATTCCGGGAACGGCGATCGCGACGATAAAGATCGTGCCGAAGAGACGATCGCGCAATCCAGTGATCGCGTCAGGGGTGACGATGCCGAAGTTGTCCTTCTCGTTTGGCTCGAGTTTGCGCCGCACGCGCATCAGGAAACGTGATTCTTCAACCGCGTCGTTGAACTGTTCGTCAGTGATGGAAGTCGCGATGAAATAAAGCGAACGTTGCCGGATGAGTCCGCCATAGTTCACTGCATAGGTCTTGAGCGGAATGATGATGAAGTTGTCCTGCGGAATGCCGAAGACCGTTCCTTTTGCGACTTCCACACCGATGACGCGATACGGAAGACCGCGAATCGTGATCTCCTGGCCCACGGAATTGCCCGCGGGAAAGAGTTTGTCGGCAATATCGAACCCGATGTAAGCGACACGCGCGGCGCTGTCGTCCTCAGACTGCGCGAGGAAGCGTCCTTCGAGAATGTCGCGATTCTCGATGTCAACGCAGTTGGCGGTTGCGCCAGAGACAAAGATATCGTCGAGCACTTCATCACCGCGCTTCACTTCCGATGGCGTGACGCGCGCGCGCGCGCCGATCTTACCGATAAGCTGCGCGCGTTCTTTGAGGTACTCGAAATCGTCCATCGTCAGTTCTTTGTTGCGGCGTTGCGCGGCGGCGATGGTGTCAGTGTCTTTGAAGTCTTCAAGCGGATTGAAGCGCTGGACGGTAAATGACTTCGCGCCGATGCCCGCGATCTTTTCGTCGACGTAACGATTAAAACCTTCGATCAGTGAGACGACTACCACAAACGCCGTGACGCCCACGATCATTCCGAGCAGCGTCAAGGCAGAGCGCAACTTGTGCGCCCAAATGGCTGCGACCGCCAGTTTAAGAGTTTCGATAAATTTCACTTTTAACTATTCCCAACGCAGGGCGTCGATCGGGTTCAAGCGAGCGGCTTTCCATGCCGGCCAGAGACCAAAAACGATTCCCACTGCCGCGGATATTCCCACGCCAACTCCGATGGCCCATAAAGGCACGTACGCAGGCAGCGGTGAGTACTTGTTCATCAACAGACTTGCGACCTCGCCGACCGCCAGTCCCGCAAATCCACCGATCGCCGTCAACACGACGGCTTCAATCAGAAATTGCGACAGGATGTTCAGCTTCGTCGCCCCGACCGCTTTGCGCACGCCGATTTCTTTTGTGCGCTCCGTGACCGACACCAGCATGATATTCATAACGCCAATGCCGCCGATCATCAAAGCCACAAATGAGATTGACGTTAGCACCAGTGCGGTTGCTCCGGTTAGCTGGTTGTACACGTCGAGCAGCGAATCCTGCGACGAAATGCCGAAATTGTTGGGCTCACCCGGAGGCACTCGGCGGCGCCGCCGCAGAATGTCGGTGATTTCGTCAATCGCCGACTTCACTTCCGCGCGCGAACGCGGCCGCACAATCACGAAGAATACAACTTCCGGAAAGGGACGGTCAGGATAATACTTGTCGAACGTCGTTATGGGAATGAAAATCGAGTTGTCCCGCGACTGTCCGAAGAAATTCCCCAGCGGCTCCATCACGCCGATCACACGATACGGGCTGCCCTCGATCCTGACTTCCTTGTCGATTGGGTCTTCATAAGGAAAGAGCGCCTGCTTCACGTCGACGCCGATGATCACGACGTTTGAACGGCCCTGCATGTCGATGTCGCTGATGAAGCGGCCGCTGCCGATGTACTGGCTGTGAACGAACTCGTAATAAGGCGTGACGCCGAGGAGAATCGGCGTGTCAGTCTGCTTGTCCTGGTAACGCACGGTCGCCGCGAGCAGGCGATGAATGGGCGAGACGCCGACGATCGACTGTGCTTCGTTGCGGAGTGCTTCGACGTCGTCCATCGTCAGGTCTTTGCGATGGATTTCTTCGGGACCAGGAGGGCGGCCAAAACTCGGATCGAACTTCGAAACAAAGATCGTGTTGGAGCCGAGTGATTCGATTTGATCGGCGAATGCTTTGTTCAGTCCCTGAATGATCGACACCATGAAGATCACGGTCACGACGCCGACACTGACGCCAAGGATCGTTAACGTCGAGCGCAGCTTGTTGCTGCGCAACGTGTCGAGCGCCATCAGCGCTGATTCTTTGACGTCTTCAAATCTCATTCAGCTCTCAACGCTTCGATCGGATCGAGCTTCGCCGCGCGCCACGCGGGCCACAGGCCGCTCACAATCCCCACGATCGAAGAAACCCCAACACCCAACACCGCCGACGCGACACTCACCAGCAACGGAAACCCAATCAATGCCGAGATCACATAAGCCAAGCCAAACCCCGTTCCCACACCGATCGCCCCGCCAATCGCCGTCACAGTCACCGCCTCGATCAAAAACTGCGTCAGAATATCCTTACGCCGCGCACCGATCGCTTTGCGAATACCAATCTCTTTCGTCCGCTCCGTCACAGACACCAGCATGATGTTCATCACGACGATCCCGCCAACCACCAGCGAGATCGCGGCCACGCCGATCGTCACGATGTAGATGTTCGAAGTGGCCGACCCGTACAGGTTCAGAAACACGTCCTGCGTTTCGAGTGCAAAGCCCTCGTCGTCATTATCTCCACTCAGGTGGCCGCGGCGATTTCGCATCACCGTGCGCACCTGATCTTCCGCGGCTTCGAGTTGCTCAGCCGTGTGGACCTGAATAAACACGACGAGCGAACGTCTTCCGCCATACGCTTTTTGATAAGTCGAATAGGGAATGTAGACGACGTTGTC
>DATELP010000071.1:0-4890 GCA_035276425.1 Pyrinomonadaceae bacterium | reverse complement strand
ATGTTTTTCCACCGGGCTGAAGCCCGGTGTGAATGAGAAGAACTTTGGGCCAACCCTTAGCACCGTGCTCAAGTTTGTGCAATCGCCTTGACCAATCTACCTGATCGTGGAGAATAAAGTAATTGCTGAAGTGAATTTAACCCAGCAGTAGGAGTCCTCGATGTTCTGTCCTCAATGCGGTCATCAGCAGCCTTCCAATGAAATGCGCTTCTGCTCGCGCTGTGGGTTGTCGCTCGGTCTCGCGACTGACTTGCTGCCCACCAGTGGTAATCAGCTTCAACGTGAGAAGCGCGAGTTGATGGGCGTCGGATTGATGATGGCCACAGTCCTGATGCTCGTGAACTTCTTCCTTGTCTTTGGTCTGGTCACGTTACCACATTTGGGTAACCGCGTTTTTCTTTGGTTGTGGTTAACTTTCCTGGTCACTGCTTTGAGCGTTGGAGGAGTCGGGCTGGCGAACCTGATCCGTGGTGGTTTCTTCAAGAGGTTAAAGGAACGCGACGCGCGCGTGCGCCTGATGGATCTCGAACAGGAGCGCCGTTCTCTACTGGATCAGACCTCGAACGCAAAAATCGAAACACCGGCAAAGCCGGCGTTTGTGCTCGAGCCGAGAAGCGTTACTGAAACGACTACTCGCGAATTAGAACGGTAGCTTAGTAAGTACGGACGTCGGCGACAAACGCGAAGTAGAAAATCACCGCCAGTACCTGCGATCCAAAGTAGCTCGCGAGCAGCGCAAACAACGGCACCAACCCTTTCACGCCACGCGTTTGCACCAGGTGATAAGGAACCATGAATATCCAACCGTAAGACGCCAACAGGCCCTGACAATACACCGGATTAACCGCCGACTTGACGTTTTCCTTTCTAAACCACCACACAACGGCGCAAGGCAGAGTCGCGATGTAAAGGAACTCCACCGTAGGCAATCGTTCAAGTCCGGCTAGCTGGTAGAACATCGCCGTGAAGTTGTAAACAAAGATGAGGATGATTAACAGTATCAACATGGGCCAGCGATTATACACGCTTAAGACGCACTATAGTTGCACCAAATCCACCCGCTTCCGGGGGCGCGTCGGTCCAGTCCAAAACGAAATCCATGCGCGCCAGAATCGTGCGGACCATCTCCCGTTGCACCCCGATACCTTTACCGTGAATGATCCGCACCACCGGAAAACCCTTCTCACGCGCGATCTCCAGATACTCTTCGACCACGCGCTTCACATCGCGCGGGGGAATCGTGTGTAGATCGAAAACGTCCGTGATCTCTATTTCAACCGGTTCGGGAAATGGATTCTCCTCGTCCATACGCGTTTGCACCTCGCTGTTTGACACCTCTCGGGCCCACTTGTAGACTCGCTCTCTTTCAATCCTAACATCTTAAATCGAAGGAAATTATCTGTATGGGTGCGCGAAAGAAGATCACCGTTGTCGGCGCGGGAAACGTCGGCGCAACTGCGGCACACTGGCTCGCCGCGAAGGAACTCGGCGACGTTGTGCTCGTCGATATCGTCGAGGGAGTGCCGCAAGGTAAGGCTTTGGATTTGGCCCAGGCCGCGCCGATCGAGGGTTTCGACGTGCGTATGATCGGCGCCAACAACTACGATCAAACCGACAACTCCGACGTCGTGATCATCACGGCCGGTTTGGCACGCAAACCGGGCATGAGCCGCGACGATCTGCTCAAGACCAACGCCGGAATCGTCGAAAAGGTTGTGGATGAAGTTGTCCGCCGCTCACCCAATACTATTCTGATCATCGTCTCGAATCCGCTGGATGCGATGTGTCAGGTTGCGCTCAAGCGATCGGGTTTTCCGAAGCATCGCGTTATCGGCATGGCCGGCGTGCTCGACTCCGCGCGCATGCGTTGCTTCCTTGCTGAAGCGCTCGACGTGTCGGTGGAAAATGTTACGGCGTTTGTGCTTGGCGGACACGGCGACACGATGGTTCCATTGCCGCGCTTCTCAACGTGCGCCGGCATTCCGATCACCGAACTGCTGCCGAAAGATCAGATCGACGCGATCGTGAAGCGCACGGCCAGCGGCGGTGCGGAGATCGTGAGTTTGTTGAAGACAGGTTCTGCTTATTACGCGCCGTCAGCGGCCGCGGTCGAGATGACGGAGTCGATTCTGAAAGACAAGAAGAAGATTCTTCCGTGCGCCGCGTATCTCGAGGGTGAGTATGGCGTTAACGGGCTTTATGTTGGTGTGCCGTGCAAGCTCGGGGCGCGTGGGCTGGAGCAGATTATTGAGATCAACCTGACTGCCGAAGAGCGGATTGCGCTTCACAAGAGCGCATCGGCGGTGCAGGAGCTGGTGGATGTGCTAGGAATTTAGCCACAAAGAAGCACAAGAAATCTTTGTGCCTTTTTGTGGCTACCCTTTCAACCAACCGAAGAGGCCGTGCAGCACGGTCTCTCGGTTCTCCTCATAAATCGCTCGCGTCAGCGGAATATTCATCGGACACGCTTTCACGCAGTTCTGCGCATTGCCGCAGTTAGTAATCCCGTCCTCTCCCATAATGCCTTCCAGCCGTTCGTCGCGGTTCATCTTCCCTGACGGATGCATGTTGAAGAGACGCACCTGCGCGATCGCCTGTGGTCCAATGTATTGATCGTCTTCATACTGCGGACACGCTTCCAAACAACAACCACACGTCATGCAGCGTGAATAAGCATAACGCTCCATCACCTCGTCCTGGTCCATGCGCGGGCCGGGTCCGAGATCGTACGTGCCGTCAAGTTCAACCCACGCGTGTACGCGCCGCAGGTGATCGAACATCCGCGAACGATCCACGATCAAGTCGCGAACGTTCGGAAACTTCGACATCGGTTCGAGCTTGATCGGCTGTTCGAGTTTGTCGACCAACGCCGAGCACGACTGGCGCGCGCGGCCGTTGATGATCATCGTGCAGATCCCGCACACCTGTTCCAAACAGTTCATGTGCCAAACAGGCGGCGTCGTCGCCTCTCCCGCTTTGTTCACCGGGTTTTTCTGAATCTCCATCAGACAGGAGATGATGTTGAGATTCGGGCGCCACGGAATCTCAAACTGTTCCCAGTACTGCGGCGAATCCGGATTCTTGCGCCGGCGGATGTGGATCTCGACTGTTTTCGGTGTAGTTGGCACGGATAATTAAACCTTTGCTGTTTCTGTCTTGCCTTTGCTGTAGTCGCGTTTGCGCGGTGCAATCAAAGAAATGTCGACCGGTTCGTAAGAGAACACCGGACCCTCGCCTGAATACTCGGCGATCGTGGTCTTCAAAAAGTTCTCGTCGTCGCGATCGGGAAACTCGGGTTTGTAGTGCGCGCCGCGTGACTCGTTGCGATTCAACGCGCCCACCGTGATCACGCGCGCGAGTTCGAGCATGTTTGCGAGATGACGCGCGTGCGGCAACGCCATCGTGGCCCACAAGTTCGAATCGTTGATCGAGATGCGTTTGTAACGTTCCATCAGCTCGAGCAACTTCTCGTCAGTCGCTTTGAGCTTGTCGTTGTAACGCACGACGGTAACGTTGTCAGTCATCCACTTGCCCATCTCCTGGTGCAGCACGTACTGATTCTCGCTGCCGCTTTGTTTGATCAACCGGTCGTTGATCTCCTGCTGAAGCTTCAACTCGCGATCGTAAATGCCGGAACCATCGACGCCGTTTCGCTCGACGTTCTTTGCCCACTCAATTGCGGCCGGCGCAGCGATGAAACCGCCATACACACAGCTCACGAGTGAATTTGCACCGAGTCGATTCGCGCCATGAATCGAATAGTCGCACTCGCCGGCAGCGAGCAATCCCGGAATGTTTGTGCGTTGATCGAAATCGACCCAGAGCCCGCCCATCGAATAATGAACGCCCGGGAAAATGCGCATCGGCACGTGACGCGGATCGTCGCCGACGAACATTTCATAAATCTCGAGAATCGCGCCGAGTTTTCGATCGAGCACGTCGGCGGGAATGTGTGTCAGGTCGAGATAGACCTGGTTTTCTCCGCCGATTCCCATGCCGTCGATGCAAACTTTGAAAATCTCGCGCGTGGCGATGTCACGCGGAACCAGATTACCGTAAGCGGGATACTTCTCTTCGAGGAAGTACCAGCGCTCGCTCTCGGGAATCGACGACGGCGGCCGCGTGTCGCGTTCCTTTCGCGGCACCCAAACACGCCCGCCTTCACCGCGCGCTGATTCGGACATCAACCGCAACTTGTCTTCGCCCGGAATCGACGTCGGGTGAACCTGAATAAACTCGCCGTTCGCGTACTTCGCGCCCTGTTGATAAGCCGCCGAAACCGCGCTGCCGGTGCAAACCATCGAATTAGTCGACTTGCCGAAGATCAAACCCGGTCCACCCGTCGCGATGATCACCGCGTCCGCGGGAAACGCTTTGAGTTCGAGTGTCTGGAGATCCATCGCGATCAATCCGCGACAAACCTGATGATCGTCCAACACCAGCGACATCATTTCCCAGTGCTCAAACTTCCGCACTTTGCCCTGTACTTCATAACGGCGCACTTGTTCGTCAAGCGCGTAGAGCAGTTGTTGCCCGGTTGATGCGCCGGCAAACGCGGTGCGGTGATGTTTCGTGCCGCCGAAGCGCCGGAAGTCGAGCAACCCTTCGGGCGTGCGCGAGAAGGGAACACCCATGCGATCGAACAGGTAAATGATCGCGGGCGCCATCTCGCACATAGCTTTGGCCGGCGGTTGATTAGCAAGAAAGTCGCCGCCGTAGACTGTGTCGTCGAAGTGTTCCCACGTTGAATCGCCTTCGCCTTTGGTGTTGACCGCGCCGTTGATGCCGCCTTGTGCGCAAACAGAATGCGAACGCTTCACCGGCACGACTGAAAACAGATCGACAGCGTAGCCGGCCTCCGCGATCTTCATGGTAGCCGCGAGTCCGGCC
>DATELP010000070.1:0-11942 GCA_035276425.1 Pyrinomonadaceae bacterium | reverse complement strand
GTGATGGCCGCGATCAGCACGTCGCCGTGGCCCACGAGTTCGTCGCCGGTGGTGAATTCGTCCTCGGGAATGTCGGCGAGCAGGTCGGGCGTGGGACGGTTGTTGACCATTTCCGTTTCCGTCCAGACGCTGGTGTTCTGTTCGCTGACGTGATTTTTAATAGGAACGGGCACTGTTTCCCCGCGTTGTTCACCACCGCCCGCGATTGCGCGCTGCCGATCGGCACCGATCTTCACGTGGTAACGCGTCCAGAGCTCGTCCTCAGTCTTGCCGTAACCACCTTCGGCAGCCGGCTTCAACATCAATTCTGTAAACTGGTCTTTCAACTTCGGCAACTCGATGCGATCCTGCGGCCGCTTCGGCCCGGCAACACTCGGCATGATCGTCGCGAGATCGAGATCGAACACCACGCTGTAGTCACATTCGCCCTGCGCGGGCATGCCAAACATTCCCTGCGCCTTGTAATAAGACCGCACCAGATCGACGTGCTCTTCGGAGCGGCCGGTCGCTAGCAGGTACGTACACGTTTCTTCGTCAACCGGGAAGAAACCCATCGTCGCACCGTACTCCGGCGCCATGTTCGCGATCGTCGCGCGATCCGTGACTGACAAACTCGCGGCGCCCTCGCCGTGAAACTCGACAAACTTTCCGACGACCTTCGCCTTGCGCATCATCTCCGTGACGCGCAGCACCAGATCAGTCGCCGTCACACCTTCGTTGAGAGCGCCGCTCAAGTGAACACCAACAACGTCCGGCGTCAGGAAGTAAACCGGTTGGCCCAACATCGCCGCCTCGGCTTCAATACCGCCGACGCCCCAACCAACAATCCCGAGTCCATTAATCATGGTCGTGTGCGAATCAGTGCCGACGAGCGTGTCGGGAAAGTAAACGTTCTTCTCCCAAACGTTCTTCGCGAGATACTCGAGATTCACCTGGTGGCAGATGCCGATGCCCGGCGGAATCACGCGAAAACCGTCAAACGCCTGCGTGCCCCACTTGAGAAACTGATAACGCGAGCGATTGCGTTTGAACTCCATTTCCATGTTCTTCTCAAACGCCGCGCCCGTGCTCGAGAAGTCGACCTGCACTGAGTGGTCGATCACGAGATCGACCGGAACAAGCGGTTCGATGACGCCGCTGTTTTTTCCCAAACGCGCTACGGCCGATCGCATCGCTGCGAGATCGACGAGCAACGGCACGCCGGTGAAGTCCTGCAAGAGCACGCGCGCGACTACGAACGGAATCTCTTCGATGCGTTTGCCGGTCGGTTGCCAGTTCGCGAGCTCACGGACGTCTTCTTCAGTGACTTTCTGGCCGTCGCAATTGCGCAGTACCGATTCGAGTACGACGCGGATGCTGTGCGGCAAACGCGAGATCGGACCAACGCCAGTTTTTTCAAGGTGTGGCAGCGAATGAAAACGCCCGGCAGGGCCAGCAGCGGAACTGAAAGTTTGCAGCGAATCAAAAGGACATTCTGGCATGGTGGTGCTCAAACACTTTCCTCAGAACGAAATTTTTTGTGTTGTTGTGGTTCAAGTTGCAGTTTAAGACAGGATTTACGGAATTACAAAGAAGGCTATCTTGTGAATTCTTTAAATCCTGACTACACTGGCTCATCCCCCGAACAATTTGCGAACGAGCAAGGAGACCCGCATGGCGAAAAAGGGTGAAGACCGGTATTTGGCAAACGATCCTGGTTATGTTCCCGATCCCGAGATCGAGGAGTTTATGGAGCAGGAAATTCACCGCGCTCCGAAGGATCCCGAACTGTTGGCGCAGCGGCTGCGCAACAACACGGCGGCCTCACCGCGCGACGCCGGGGGCGATTTGGATGCGGACTGGGAAGACGTGAACGATAGTGGTAGTGAAACGGTAGCTGGGGATAATCCGACGCCGGATCAGTCGCTTGTGGAAGAGAACGCGAATGCGATTGGCGTGAGTTTCGAAGACAACGAGGAGCTCGAGTTTATCGACAAGATTGAAAAGCGTGACCGCGATCGGTTTGAGCTTGATGAAAATTCCAAGGCGTACGAGGACATGATCTAAATTAAGGCCGCGTTTTAATTCAAGCTCTCGTTAAGGTCAAGTTCTCTGTTGAGTTCAAGCCCGCGTTTTGAGTTCAAGCTTTAGCTTGCTCTGAAACGAGTTGAAAAAACGGCAACCTAAAGGTTGAACTCAAAACGCGGGTTAAGCGTAGGGTTAAACGCGGGCTTGAACTCAAACGAGCTTGAACTCAGAACGCTGCTGAAAGACGTCAAAAGAGCTTTCGGCTGTCCAGCATTATCGTCACCGGCCCGTCATTGATTAATTCGACCTGCATCGTCTTTCGGAAACTGCCCGTCGCCACGCGCGCGATCAGTTTCCGGCTGCTTTCGACGAAGTATTCATAAAGCGGTTCCGCCACTTCCGGCGGGGCCGCATCACTCCACGACGGCCGCAACCCACGCCGCACATCCCCATACAACGTGAACTGCGAAACAACCAGTAACCCACCGTTAGTTTCTTTCAGCGGCAGGTTCATCTTTCCTTCCGCGTCGTCAAAGATTCTCAGCGACGCGATCTTCGGCGCAAGATAATCTGCGTCCTGCTTCGTATCGTCGTGGGCCACACCTAACAAGACGACGAGTCCGTTTCCGATCTCGCCGACAACGTTACCGTCAACCGTGACGCTCGCACGTGTTACTCGTTGAACTACTGCTCGCATCGCTGTGTCATTACATGAAGCTGTAGCGAATAATGCCTTTGACCTTCAACGGCTGACCTCGCAACAGCGTCGGACTGAACCGCGCTTTCCATGCCGCGGCCACGGCGGCCGCACTCACACGCGGCGACGCTTTGCACATATCGACTGCACTAATAACTTTTCCGGTTTCATCTACTTCTACTTTTACAACCACAAGTTCCGCACGGCGACCGCGCTCCATCGCGGTACGCGAATATTCCGGTTTAGGCAAACTGAGCGCACGACCGTTCAGCACGGCTCCCGGTTCCGGCGCGTTCGGACCGCCAAACTGTTTTCTGATCTCCTGCAACTCTTTGAACAACTCCGCCTTGTCATGGTCGTAAGCCAAACACTGAAAACCTTCACTCGCGCGTTCAAAATCAGCGATGTCGGAGAGTTTTCCATAAACGGTCATCGCTTTACGGTAGCTTTCCAGCGCCGGTTTGAGGTCTCGTTCAAAGCGGTAGAACTCGCCGAGGTTAAACCATGATTGCGCAACTTGCGGATCGTCAGGTCCGAGGCTCTTCTCACGCAACGCAAGCGCGCGTTTGTATGCAGCTTCGGTCTCGCGCGAATTGCGCGCTGCGAAGTTAAGAAGTGCGAGCCGGTCGAGTGTAAAGGCGAGGTTCACATCTTCCGGACCAAACACTTCTTCCTGGATCTGTAGCAGCCGTTGAAACGTTTCTCTGGCGGGTTTGTAATCCTTCTGAGCTAGGTACAGTTCGCCGAGATTGGTCAGGGAGCTTGAGATGCGCGGGTCGATTCGCGGCAAGAGTTTTTCTCTGATCTCCAGCGCGCGTTTTGCGAGCGGCAGCGCCTCGTCATACTTGCCCTGGTTGTACAGCTTGACGACGGATTCCGTCAGCGCAGTCGCTTCCTGAAGTTCGGGTAACTCCTTTACCGCGGAGTCCTGTGAGTTGAAACTGCTGAAGAAAAGCAGAATGGCGAAAAAAACTGCTCGCATCGTTACCTGGGCACAAAGTTGTAGAAAATCACGCCATAGTTCTTCACCGGCATGCCGCTCAGTTTGGTCGTACTGAAGCGCGCTTTCATTGCAGCAGCGACTGAAACCTCGCTTAGATACTGCGGACCATTGCACATATCTTTCGCACTGGTTACGTTACCCGCTTCATCAATATAAACCTTTACTATTATCGTCCCTGAGAGCCGGTGCGCCCGGGCGGCCGCCGGATAATTCGGTATCGGCAAACTAAGTGCTCGCCCATTTAAAATGGTCCCCGCTTCTGGTTCACCGCCTCCTTTAGCCTGTTTCCATATCTCCTTTATTTCTTTAGCCAGCTCGGGGTTGTTACTTTCATAGGCCGTACAGAAGAAGCCATCGCTCACACGGACAAAGTCTACGTTCTTGGAATCGAGAATTTGCGCATAAAGCGTCAACGCACGTCTATAGTAATCTACCGCGGACTGCCACTCTCTGCGCGCCCGATAAAACTCAGCCAGTGCGGACAACGAACGCGCCACCCGTTCATGATTGCTTCCGAAGTTCTTCTCGCGCAACGCCAGCGCCCGTTTGTATGCGACTTCGGCGTCGTTGGGCTTTTCCACTTGATAATAAAGAGCGCCCAACCAATCAAGTGTCTCCGCAATGCGCACGTTGTCTGGACCAAGGTGTTGTTCCTGGTTCTGTAGCAATCGTTGAAAAACTTCTCTTGCCGCTTTGTAGTCCTTTTTGAGGAAGTAGATCTTGCCCAGCGTGCTCAACGAGGCAGCGACACGGACGTCGTTTGCCGGCAACAGTTTCTCTCTGATTTGAAGCGCACGCTTGGCCGGGGAAACCGCGTCATCGTACTTGCCGTCGTCCAACAGTTTTGAAGCCGATGTAGCAAGCGTCGCAGCTTCCTCGAGTTCGGGTGAATCCTGCGCAACGTTGAATGTTAATAGTAGGGAGGTTGCGAGTAACAGGAGGCTGAGTAGCTTCATTTTTTAGGAGGACGACTCGGTCTAATCTCGATGCGGCTGGCGAGTGCGCGATCCGGATATTGAAGGAGGTCCATCACTACGCTCGCAATGTCTTCTGGTTGCAGTTGCCAACTCTTCTCGTCGCTCGGTTCGTCGCCGCCAAATTCAGTGTTCACTGAGCCCGGCATAATGTAACTCACTTTGATGTTGTCGTGACGCACTTCCTGCATCAACGCCTCGCTGAAACCGTTCAGCCCAAACTTCGACGCGTTGTAAGCGGCCATCTTCGGATGCGGGTTGGCTCCGGCGAGCGACGAGATGTTGATGATGTAACCACCGCCGCGTTGCTTCATCAGCGGAATGGCTTCGTGGCAACAGTAGAAAACACCGCAAAGGTTCGTTTCGATCACGGCGCGAAAGTCAGCGCCGCTGGTTGATTCAACTGGTGCGAAGATGCCGATGCCCGCGTTGTTGACGAGAATGTCGACCCCGCCGAACTTCTCGACGGTGCCCGCGAAAAACGATTTGACTTGCGCTTCGTCGCGCACGTCGCAGACAAAACCAACGCAACGGCCAGCGCCAAACCTATTCAACTCCGCAACGATCTTCTCGATCTCATCTTCACGCCGCGCGCTGATGGAAACATTGACGCCCGCAGCCATGAACGCACGCGCAATGGCCAGCCCGATACCCTTGGTTCCGCCAGTTACGATTGCTGTACTGCCTGTCAGGTTCACGTCCGTGTTATCCGTGTTAGTCCGTGGCCAACTTCGCCTTCAGCCGTTCGTTCACGACCTTCGGATTCGCCTTCCCTTTCGACGCCTTGATTACCTGTCCGACGAAGAAACCGATCAACGCTTCTTTACCGGCGCGATAATTCGCGACCTGATCGGGATTCGCAGCGATCACTTCATCAATCAGCGCATCGATCTCACCGGTGTCGCTCACCTGGACCAATCCCTGTTCCTGAATGATCACGAGCGCGCCCTTGCCGGTCTTGAACATCTCAACCAGCACATCCTTCGCTTGCTTGCCGCTGATCTTTCCGTCGTCAATCAGATGGATGAGTGCGCCCAACTCTTCAGCCGGAACCGGCGAATCAGCAGCGGTTCGTCCGGAAGCTTCGAGTTCGCGTGACAACTCGGACCGGATCCAGTTGGCCGCAGCGCGCGGATTTCCCGACGCTTTCGCCGCTGCTTCGTAGTAATCGGCGAGCAAACGATCGGAAACGAGTTGCGAAGCATCGTTGAAACTCAGACCATACTCTTCCGCGAATCGCTTCAGCTTTTGCTCGGGCAGTTCCGGCATCGACCCGCGCACGCTGTCAACAAACTCCTGCGACACAATCAACGGCGGAAGATCCGGTTCGGGAAAATAACGATAGTCGTGCGCTTCCTCTTTCGAACGCATCACGCGCGTTTCCTGCGCGCGGTCGTCCCACAGCCGCGTCTCCTGCGAGAGACGCCCGTCTGATTCCAGCACCTTGATGTGACGCGCGACTTCAAATTCGATCGCGCGTTGCATGAACCGCACCGAGTTCAGATTCTTCAGTTCAACTTTCGTCCCAAACTTCTCCTCACCAACACGCCGCACGGAAACGTTCGCTTCGCAACGCAGATTTCCCTTCTCCATGTCCGCATCGGAAGCCTCGACCCATTGCAACGCGCGCCGGACGTGATTGACGTAATCGTAAGCTTCCCACGACGAACGAAAGTCCGGCTCGGTAACGATTTCCGCCAGCGGCACGCCCGCGCGGTTCAGATCGATGTAGGAGTAACGATCGACGTCGGGCAGTCCTTCGTGTACGTTCTTGCCCGCGTCTTCTTCTAGGTGCAGTCGCGTGATGCGGATCTTCTTCGGCCGCCACTCCAGCGGATGGCCCGCAGCGTCGCGTTCGGCAGTCATGATCTCCAGTTCGCCATCAGCCGAGAACGGTTGATCGAATTGCGAGATCTGGTAGCCCTTTGGCAGATCGGGATAGAAATAGTTCTTGCGCGCGAAGATCGATTGGTGATTGATACGCAGGCCGAGTGCGAGTGCGGCGCGAGCGCCGAGATCCACAACGCGCCGGTTCAGCACCGGAAGCGCGCCGGGCAGGCCCAAACAGGTAGGACAAGTATTCGAATTCGGCTCGTCGCCAAAACGCGTTGCACAACCACAGAAAATCTTCGATTCAGTGCTGAGTTGCGCATGAATCTCAAGACCGATAACAGTTTCCCAGGACATACTTCTCTATGGACGGAGCCAGCCGGGATACGCGCCGGCGCGGCGTGCTTCCTCTTCGAACTCCTTCCAGCGCACGCTGAGCGCGGCGCGCTGCATCATCAGTTCGTTTAATTGAGTTCGTAAACTCAAACGTTCCTCACCGTAGTCGTAGTTCTGATTCGGCAGTATCACTATGTTCGTTTGCGGGTAACGGCCACGACGGTTCCAAACGCGATTATTGCGACGATTGTTTGGAAACGGAAACGGGTTTCCCAAAACCGGATAATTCGGATAATTGGGGTACTGACCATAGACAGTTGGGTAACCCGGGTTTCCGAAAGGCCCGTTGTCATATCCGCCCAACGAATAGCTCACCGGCAACTCTTCCAACCGCTGACTCACGAAAGCGATCTGTGCGTCGTTGGTGGCGATCTCCGTGCGCAGTGAACTTGCTCGACCACGCCAGTAAGCCTCGCCTTCCTCTTCCTGATCGCGCTTGTTGCGCAATGTCTCTACCGTGCGTTCGGTGACCGCCGCGAGTTCGCGCTGACCTGCTTCTCGCGAAGGCAGTCCCAACTGTTGCCGCCGCTTCTCGTACGCCCGTTCACTCGCGACACGAGTACGCCGGTACTCTTCGAGATCCGCGTTCGTGATCGAACGATTCGCGGTTGCACGCGTCGCTTGCCGTGGACGACTGGTCGCAGGCGCGGACGTCGCGGGCGCAGACGGTTGTGTAGCCGCCGTTCTCGACATGAACGATCCCGCGGCTTCGCCGTTGGCGCGTTCGGTAGCGAAGATGTTGACCGTGCTCAACTGAACGGTCACCTGTATTCCCGAACTCACTTCGTAAGTGAGGGTGGTGTTTGTCACCGTGAACGCGTCGGGAATCTGCACGCGCCGTCCATCGCGCATCACTAGTGTGTACGCGTTCGCTGAAATCATGCCGCACGTCAAAAACAGAAGCACCGCCAGGACTCGACCTGCCGGCATACCGCTGCGTCGAATCATTTTGCACCTCTTTTAAGACCAGGTTTTGGGCGGACAGTATACCACTTGCGGCTGCAAGTAACGACGCAGGAAGGGCGCGTGTTTTGAGTTCAAGCTTTAGCTTGCTGCCTTCACGAGCAGCCTAAAGGCTGAACTCAAAACGCTCCGAACAATTTACAGCAAAAAACTTTGCAAACGGGACCGCCTCTCTGATATACATGCGGCGCTCAAACGAACCACCACGAAGGGTCGAAGGCGGTGCGGCGAAAAGCCACGATTGCCGCTCGGTTCTCAACTATTTGACATAGGACGGGTCACAAATGGCAAAGACGATTTGCAAGATTTTGGGAGTCGTTTTTCTGCTGGTGGGTGTGGCTGGGTTTGCTGCTCCGAGGCTGCTCGGAGCGCACTTAACGCCGCCACATAACGTTGTTCACATAGTTTCCGGCGTCATCGCGTTGTACTTCGGTTTTGCCGGGACCTTGTCGGGAGCCAAAGCTTTCTCGCTGGTTTTTGGCATCGTCTATCTGGCGCTCGGTATTTTAGGACTGGCACTCGGCGCGCCGCCTGAGCGCATGTGGATGGTCGGACCGCTACATTTCGGCACGGCCGATCATGCGATTCACATCCTGCTCGGCGTCCTGTTTCTCGCCGGTGGATTGTTTACTAAAAGAGCCTGAGTTTTCACTTTCAGGTTGCAAGGACGGATTCTGTAAGTGGCGCACTCGCGTCCTTGAACTCGCACACCTTGCAACCTGAGCCTTTTTAGCCGCAAAGAAGCACAAAGTCACAACTGTCTTCGCTAGATTGGTGGAGAGTTTTGTGCCTTTTTGTGGCTCAAGACCGGTGTGACGCGTGGCGCGTGCGACACCGGATGCGCATCAACCAAAACCGTAACGTCAAAAACCTCGCGCAGCAGCTCAGGTGTTAAGACCGCATGTGGCGATCCGGCTTGGAGAACCCTGCCACGCTTCATCAGCAAAATGTGATCGGCAAACTGCGCCGCGAGATTGATGTCGTGAGTGACCACCAACGCCGCCGAGTTGTGTTGGTCGCAACGGTTTCTGACGAGTGTTAACAGAGTGGCTTGGTGCGACAGATCGAGGTTCGCGGTTGGTTCATCGAGCAGTAAAAAACCGGCTTCGGTGGCTAAGGCTCTGGCGAGTACAGCGCGCTGGCGTTCGCCACCGGAGAGTTCGTTCATCAAGCGGCCGCTGAGTTCGGAGAGTTCGGTTTCGTTGATGACGGCCTCAGCAATGCGCAGGTCGCGATCGGTTTCCCAACCCCAGCCGGCATTGCTGGCCCAGGCGTAGCGTCCGCCGAGGACGAATTCGAGCACTGTGACGGGAAAACGGAGTTCAGCTTCCTGAGCCACGACCGCGATGCGGCGCCCGATGCTGCGGCGGCTGAATTTTTCGATCGGTTCGCGGTCGAGCAACACCGCGCCCGTCGCGTGACGCACCTGCCCGTTCAGAGCGCGCAGCAACGTCGACTTCCCCGCGCCGTTCGGCCCGATAATCGCCGTAACCTCACCAGATTTCAGCGACAGCCACACATCTGCCACCGCCACCCGCTCACCGTACTTGATCGTTAGGTCTCGCGCTTCCAGCATTATTCTTCAGACGCGCTTCAAGAGATAAATAAACAGCGGTGCGCCGATGAGCGCGGTGATCGCGCCTACCGGGAGTTCGCGCGGAGCGATGACTGTGCGCGCGACAGTGTCCGCTACGATCACAAATAATGCGCCGCCGAGCGCTGCGGCAGGAATCGTGATCCGGTTGTCGCTCCCTAACGAGAGTCGCACGAGGTGCGGCACAACCAAACCCACATAACCAACCGAACCACTCGCGGCCACCGAACTGCCAACCAACAAACTCGCCACCACAAAAACCACGATCCGCACCCGCCCGACTTCCACGCCCAGATCAAAAGCGTCGCGTTCGCCAAGCATCAACAAATTCAACGACCGCGCGTTCAGCGTCAACGCAACTGTGCCAGCGACAGCCATCACGATCGCCACCGGCAGCAATGTCTGCGTCGTCCCCGACAAGTCTCCGAGCAGCCAAAACGTAAACGACCTGATGCGCGTTGCGTCCATCAACGTCGTCACAAACACGATCACCGACGAAAGAAACGTCGTAACGATCACTCCCGCGAGTATTAAACGCTCCGGCGTCGCGCCCGCGCGGCCACGCGCAAGTTGATAAACCGCAAGTGTCGCCACCAGTGCGCCGGCAAACGCCAGCACCGGACGGCTCCATTCGTTCGCGCCGAAGAACACCAGCGCGATCATCGTCCCGACCGCGGCGCCGTTTGAAACACCAAGCAAATAAGGCTCAGCCAACGGATTGCGCAGCAACGCCTGATAACTCGCGCCCGCAGTCGCGAGCGAGCCGCCCACGGCCGCGGCGAGTAAGATCCGCGGCAAACGAATCTGAAACAGGATGTCGTACTGGTCGCGGCTTAGTCCGCAATCCGAGGTGCCCAACGAAGCAATCGCGCACAGCGACTCACGCGCCGGCAACGATTCACTGCCAATCAGCGACATGATCACCACCGCCAGCACAAGCGCGAGCGCGAGTAGTCCACAAGCGATTAGTGTGCGCCGGAGAGTGACACGCGTGGTCATTTGAAACTTTCCAGATGCATCGCCACAAAGAGGCACAAGAAGCACAAAAGGCACAAGAATGAAGAAGAAAGGCGGATATTAACTATCGAGCTTTCTTGTGCCTTTTGTGCTTCTTGTGCCTTTTTGTGGCTCATTTGAAGGCTTCCGGGTGCAGCGCGCGGGCCATCTCTTCGAGGCCGTCGACCGCGCGTGGTCCAGGACGCGCGAGGTGATCGTCATTGATCTTGTAGACGCGTCCGGCTTTCACCGCCGGAGAGTTACGCAGCGCCTCCGCAGGATTCGTGTTCGCCGCGCCCATCGATCCGCCCGTCGGCAGGATGATCGCATCCGGCCGCGCCGCCAGCGCCGATTCGTTACTAAACTTGGGCCACGCGCCGGGAACGTCGCCAGTGACCGAAACCGCACCCGCGCGCCGCATCAGATCAGTTACGAAAGCATCGCGGCCCGCAGTGTAAAGCGGTTCATTCGACACCTGATAAAAAACACGCACAGGTGGCTCTTGCTTGACCGCCTGTTCGGCAGCGTTCGTACGCTCGCGCAGTTTCTGCACTAACGCCTGCGCCTGCTGATCCTGGCCCAACATGCGCCCGATCTGTTCGATCGACTTGAACACGCCTTCGAGGTCGTGCGGATCGGTGACGAACACCGCGATGTTCTGACTCTGAAGCTGCTGCGTAAACACTTCGAGCTGCGAGGCAGTCGACACCAGCACCACTTGCGGCCGCAACGCAATGATCCGTTCCAGACTCGGATGCAGCGTGTCGCCGACTTTCGTGACGCTCTTAGCCTCAGGCGGATAATCGCAGTAACTCGTGTTTCCCACGACACGATCACCGGCTCCGATCGCAAACACGATTTCAGTCAGGTTTGGCGCGAGCGTGATGACGCGTTCGACGCGCGCGGGCAGCGTAACGTTTCGTCCCGCATCGTCGGTGAGTTGTTGCGTGGCTGAAGTGCTTGGCGATTCGCGCGGCCGCGTGCAGGCGAGTGCGTTTGCAAGCAGCACGAGAGCCAGAAACATGTAGATTTGGAGTCGTCGAGGCAACGGGAGAGTCTACCACACACCCTAATTCGGTGTTCATCTGTGGCTCAAAAGTAGAGTAAGATGCCTGCACGATGATCAAAACTGTCGAATGGACAAAAGATGGCGTAAGCATGCTCGATCAGCGCAAGTTGCCGGCCGAGGAAACCTACTTGATGTTGCGCTCTTACGACGAAGTCGCGGAAGCGATCCGTAAGATGGTGATTCGCGGCGCACCCGCAATCGGCGTCGCGGCCGCGATGGGAATCGCGCTCGGCGCGAGCCAGTCAGTGGGAACGTCCGTGGCCGATCTCGAGGACGACCTGCTCTACATCTGCGACGTGATGGCCAAGACACGTCCCACTGCGGTGAACCTTTTTTGGGCCATCGAGCGTATGCGCGCCACGTTTCAACGCGCCAAGACAAAGAACGACGTCGAAGAGATCAAGAAAATACTC
>DATELP010000069.1:0-2252 GCA_035276425.1 Pyrinomonadaceae bacterium | reverse complement strand
AATACAACATCGGTCACAACATCATCGCCCGCGCGATTTTTGTGGGACTGGAAACTGCCGTGAAAGAAATGAAAGCCGCTATTAATCTACCTGGACGGTGAAGCCAGTTGTAGCCGTACCAGCGATCGATCCAGCTTGGCGCGCGCTACTTCGAAATCCTCTTCCGTTCCACTCCACTGATTCAGTTGCTTCTCGAGCCGTTCGCGCGATTGCTTCGCCCGCGCCGCATCGATCTCGTCCGGCCGCTCCGCAACCTCAGCCAGCACTGAAACGTGATCGTCGCGCACCTCAACGAAACCGCCCGAAACGTGCAACGGAAAATTCTTTCCGTCCTGAGTGTACGTCAGCACGCCTGTCTGAAGCTGTGAAATCAACGGCGTGTGTCCCGGCAAAATTCCGAGTTCACCGCCCAACCCTGGCACGGTGACCATATCAACCGATTCCGCGAGCACACGCCGTTCAGGTGTAACTACTTCGAGTTGAATCTTCTCCGCCATATTTTTGAGTTTACCCGGCGATCGTCTTGGCTCTTTCGATTGCCTCTTCAATCGTGCCGACCATGTAGAACGCCTGCTCGGGAAGGTCGTCGTGCTTGCCGTCGACCAGTTCGCGGAAGCCGCGCACGGTATCTTCGAGTTTGACGTACTTCCCTTCGAGACCCGTGAACTGCGCGGCCACGAAGAACGGCTGCGAGAAGAACCGCTGAATCTTGCGCGCGCGCGATACGATCAGCTTGTCTTCGTCGGATAATTCGTCGAGACCGAGGATCGCGATGATGTCCTGGAGATCCTTGTAACGCTGCAATATGCGCTTCACGTCCTGCGCTGTGTCGTAGTGTTCCTGACCGATGATGCGTGGATCAAGAATGCGCGACGATGAAGCGAGCGGATCGACCGCCGGATAAATTCCGAGCTCCACGATCTGTCGCGACAGCGCGGTGACCGCGTCGAGGTGCGCGAACGTCGTCGCCGGCGCAGGATCGGTGTAGTCGTCCGCGGGCACGTACACGGCCTGAATCGAAGTAACCGAACCCGTCTTGGTTGACGTGATGCGTTCCTGCATTTCGCCCATTTCTGTGGCGAGGTTTGGCTGATAACCCACCGCTGAAGGCATACGTCCGAGCAGCGCTGACACTTCTGAACCCGCCTGCGTGAAGCGGAAGATGTTGTCGATGAACAGCAGCACGTCGAGACCTTGATCGCGGAAGTACTCGGCGACCGTCAGACCCGACAGCGCCACGCGCAGACGCGCGCCTGGGGGCTCGGTCATCTGTCCGTAGATGAGCGCCACCTTCGACTGGCCGATGGCGTTCATATCGACCTTCGTCAGGTCAAACTTGCCGGTGTCGTGGAAGTTTTTATTGAACTCGTCGCCAAACTGGATAACCTGCGACTCAACCATTTCGCGCAGCAGGTCGTTTCCTTCACGCGTGCGCTCGCCCACACCAGCAAACACCGAGAAACCGGAACGCGCTTTCGCGATGTTGTTGATCAACTCCATCACGATAACGGTCTTGCCGACGCCCGCGCCGCCGAACAACCCGATCTTTCCACCGCGCAAGAACGGCTGAATCAGGTCGATGACCTTGATGCCCGTTTCAAACATCTGGAGTTCGGTCGATTGCTCTTCGAAAGTCGGCGCATGACGGTGTATCGGATAACGCTTGGCGTGCTTCACCGGACCGAGCGTGTCGACTGGTTCGCCAATGACGTTCAACACGCGGCCGAGCGTACCTTCGCCCACCGGCATCGTGATCGGGCCGCCGGTGTCGATCGCCTGCATGCCGCGCACCATGCCGTCAGTCGGCGTCATTGAAACGGTGCGGACGCGTCCTTCGCCGAGGTGCTGCTGCACTTCCGCGATCACGTCGATGGGCGTGGGCACGTCAAAACCGTCAGACACAACGCGCAGCGCCTGATAAATCGGCGGGAGATAACCTCCCTGAAACTCGACGTCGAGCACGGGACCGATGATCTGCACGACCTTGCCGACCTGGCGGCCATCGGCACTCATGTTTCCATTAGGCGTAGACATACTTGTCTTTGAACTCCTCTTTCGACCTATAAAGGCGAACAAAACTGGCAGGTTTAAGAGCCGCACAAGATACCACAGCCTTTAACTTCCAGCAAAATCAGCCACAGACAAACACGGACGGACACGGACTGAACCACATCATTGTCTGGCTGCTGTCCGTGTTCGTCTGTGTTTGTCTGTGTCGGAAACTTAACTTGTACTACTTTCGTAGTACAACT
>DATELP010000068.1:0-8713 GCA_035276425.1 Pyrinomonadaceae bacterium | reverse complement strand
TTTAAACAGTTTCCCGGCCTGGTTGGTGCGCAATCACCGGGCTAAAGCCCGGTGAGAATGAAATAAAACAATTAACGCTTCAACATCTCGCGGTGGATGTGGGCGATTTCTTCGGCGGGGACTTTCGGTTGGCGATCGTAGGTGAGTAGACCGTTGATCTCCTGTTCGATGTCCGTCAACTGCGTGTAACAAAACCCAGCCAGGAAGGTCAGCAGCGAAATACCTTTCATCAGGTCGCGATACTTCTCAACCAACTCTTCCGGTCTCTCAAACGAATCATAAAAACGATAGAGCACGTCGCGCTGGTCGGGCGGAATGTCAGGCGGAATCGCCAGAAACCCGCCGACCTCCGAAAGCACGATCGGCTGCCCGCGATACTTGGACCCTCGCGCGAACAACGGTTTGTCACCAATCCACACCGTCGCAGGCAAACCGCCGCCACTGAGCATCTTCTCGTAACGTTTCACCAGCACAGCCGATGAAGGCGAGTAATCGTGAATCGCGCAAACATCGCCGATGTCCGTGTGCTCCCAACCGTCGTTATCGATCACCGCGCGCGTCGTATCGAGACGCCGCGTCGTACGGACCATGCGCTCGATGAACGCGTACTGACCGGCGTGCTGTTGGGCCAGTTGCGGAAATCCCATGCTCTCGTTCACCGGCACCCACGCGATGATGCACGGATGGTTGTAATCGCGGCGCACGGCGCGTTGCCATTCTGCTGACAATTTTTCTTCCGCTTCGAGCGACCACTCACGCGCGTTTGGCATCTCTTCCCAAACCATCACGCCGAGCCGGTCGCACCAGTAAAGCCAGCGCGGATCCTCGATCTTCTGGTGTTTACGCACGCCGTTGAAACCGAACGCCTTGGCCCAACCGATGTCGGTTTGCAATGCTTCGTCGGAAGGCGCGGTGAGCAGTCCTTGCGGCCAGTAGCCCTGGTCCAAAACCATTTGCAGGTAAACACTCTCACCATTCAACATAAACTTCGCATCACGCAGTTCGATCCCCCGCAACCCGAAGTACGACTTGATCTCGTCGCGCACTTCTTCCTCGTCGTGCAAGCGAACTGTTACGTCGTAGAGATGCGGCGATTCCGGCGACCACAGTTTTGCGTACGGAATACTCAGGATGAGGTGACCAGTCGCGACGGCAGTGCGGGCTTCGCCGCGTGTCACCAGTTCACCGTGATCGGTGACTTCGATTTCTACGCGCCACGGAGACGACGGCGCGTGCAGGTACACGATGAATTCTACGAGATTGCGGTGCGCGTGAGTGACGACGCGCAGCTCTTCGATGCGGATCGACGGCACCGGTTCGAGCCAGACTGTTTGCCAGATTCCCGTCGTGCAGTAGTAGTCGATCTCCTGCGGCACTCCGGTGACTGACTGCTTGCCGCGCGGTTGCGCCGGATCCTGCTTGTCTTCGACGCGCAACGTCAGGCGATTGACGCTGTTGCGCTTGAGATAAGGCGCGATGTCGAATTGGAAAGGAACGTGTCCACCCTGATTGTGCCCGACTTCCTGACCGTTGACCCAAACGGTCGACGAATAATCCACCGCGCCGAAGTTCAAAAGTATGTCGCGGCCGTACCACTCGGGAGGCACTTCAAAATCGCGCGCATACCAGACGAGCTCGTGAATCGACTTATCGTTAATGCCCGACAGTTCCGCCTGGTAACCAAACGGCACGACGATGCGCTTGGGTAATTTGCGGCCGTCCTGCCAGCCGAGTTGCAAGCCTTCGTTCGCATCGTCGAACGCAAACTCCCACTCGCCGTTGAGATTGAGCCAGTCTTCGCGAACAAATTGTGGACGGGGATACTCAGGCCGCGGAATCGCTTCAGTCATAGACAGGGTGCAAGATTAACAAGAGACTAACCAACTGCATAATGCGCTATTAACCTTCCTCCCTTCAAACGCATCTCGTGAATTCTGTAAGTCCTGTCAAATGTTTTCGTTCGTGAAAATAGTTCTCCAAACCTTGTTCCAGCGACGGCATCAGCGTGCCGCGCTCGCTCGAAAGCGCGCTGAAGTGCGGACGCGGCGCTACTAATCGCAGCGACGCATTCGGACGGCCGCGCACGAACGCGCGCTTGCTGCCGCCCATCTCCGCCACCAGCGCGGCAAAATCAGCCCACGTCGTTGCGCCTCCATTCGCGAGATGCCAAACACCACGCTCGCCGTCGATCAAAAGATCCAGCGTGACGTTGACCAGATGCGGCACGTACGTCGGTGAGATCGTGACGTCATTGGCAGCCACAAAGTGATTACCGGTCGATAGCGATCGCAAAACCGCGTGGACGAAGTTGAATTCATCCCATGGTCCAAAGAAAGCACTCGTGCGAACGATCAGCGCTTGCGAATAACGTTCGAGCACTTCTGTTTCCGCGCGCAGCTTACTCAAACCGTAAACATTCAACGGCGAACCATGATCGCGTTCGACATACGCTTCGTCTTTGTTGCCGTCGAAGATCAAATCGGAAGAAAACGTAACCAGCGGAATCTCTCGATCCGCACAGATCGAGGCGAGATTCACGGGGCCGGAAACGTTCTCGCGCATACAGCGATCCACTTCGTTTTCAGCATCGTCAACGCGAACATAACCGGCGGTGTTGATGATGGCCCAGGGCTCGAAACGTTCGACCGCGGCTTTGACCGAGTTCGGCTCCGCGATGTCGAGTTCCTGCCGGTTCAAAAGATAGTAGGAAAGACCGCGGTGCTCGCACACGCGTGCGAAAGCTTTGCCGAGTGTTCCGGTTGCGCCGGTGATCAGCAAGGCGCGGCCAAGATCTCCGGTGGAACTCGTGTGTCGCACGCTCGCGCTGATCTGATGTGATTCTTCGTTCGAAAAACGATTAAAGCGGCGCCACCAACCTGAGCTGTCGAGCACCGGATGGTTGTAGTCGTTGCCATCGGCGATCGTCTTGATCATCTTCGCGAGCGCCGTCGGCCGCGGCATCGTACTACGAAGATCGAAAACACCGGATTCGTAACAGCCGTTGTCTCTCGTCAACAGACTGTTCCAATCGAACGAGCCAAACGCCGCCCATGCGGTGACCGCGCGAATGTCCACACCTTCATCTTTCAACGACTGCGCGGCATCCCAAATCTCTTTGAACCAGCGAAGTTGTTCTTCACGCGTGCAGGCAAGGTGCGCTTCGGTGATCGCCAGTGGCCGTTCGTAACGATCCCACACTTCTTTGATCAACGCTTTCGGATGGAGCATTCCCGCCGGACACGCACGCACCGCTTCAACGTCAGCGTAAGTTTGCTGACCGTTGCCACCATGACAATGGACCGGATAACGCGCGACACGATGATCGAGAAAGCGCTGACTCGTGACGTAGTGATTCAACCCGAGAATGTCGGGTGGCAACGGGTTGTCGAGAAACCACTTCAACTCGGCGGCGTTAATGCCGACGTGTCTGAGGTATTGCCACATGCGTTTGCCGCGCTTGAGCCGTCCCGTTAGTAGATCAAAGGTTAACCAGCGGCGTTCGTTCTCGAACTCCGTCTGGTAAGCGAGCGGCCGCGTGCTGTAGGTCCTGCCGAGATCTTCCGTTTGAATCAACCGCGCACGCGGATTCACTTTACGGATCTCGCGCATCGCGAGCACAGTTGCGCGGCATTGCGCCAGGAGCGCTTTTGCAAACGAAAGAGGATCGCGTTTGTGTGGATACCAGTGACCGTAGAGACAACTGAAACGCGCGGTCGTCAGCGGTTCGTTTACGGGCGTGTAGTCTTCGACCCACGGAAAACGTTGCGCGACCGCGCCCGCAAACCGCGCGAGTTTTTCGGGAAACTCCGGATCGAGAAGATCGGTGTAAGGCGGACCACTACCGTGGTGCAGCAGACCAACAATCGGCTTGATACCTAAACCGCGAAGACCGTTGAGACGTTCATCAGCCCAACGCCAGTCAAATTCGTCAAGACTTCGCGGCGCCGTGCGTTCCCACAACACCGGATAACGAACAGACTTCACACCAAGCGAAGCGAGGCGATCGAGATCGCTGATGCGTAACGCATGCCCGCTGCGCTCAAGTTGATCGGAATACCTGTTTCCTACACGATTGACTGTCGCTTCTACGCCGGCCCACAGAGCCGGCGCTTCAGCTTGCACCGCAAAATCACTCATGTTCTTTCAACGTCTTGTCCGTGTTCTCTATGTCTGTCCGTGGCTAACCAAGATTTGCCACAGACACACACGGATAACACGAACAAATCTACGTCTGGGTTATCGGTTGCCGCTGTGGTGGTAGCGACGGAAGGGGCCTGGTCTTCCCATTACCATTGCCACTACGTGCGATCCCGCTGACCATGACGAGGGCGTCTTTGCGCTTTACGCTGTTCATCTTCGAATAAACAGTCAAAGCCTGGCCGACGATCTGATCCATGTTGTAATACTTGTACGTCGCTAGTCGGCCCACAAAATTTACATCAGGCGTTGCATCAGCCAACTCTTTGTATTTCGCATAAATTGCCGCGTTCTCTTTTCGAGGCACTGGATAATAGGGGTCGCCTTCGCTCTGCGGAAACTCGTAGACGATGCTCGTCTTCGCATGTTCCTGACCGGTCAAATACTTAAACTCCGTCACGCGCGTGTACAAATGCTCGTTCGGATAATTGATCACCGGCGCCGACTGGTAAACCGGCACGTTGTGCGTCACGTGTTTGAACTCGAGCGAACGATACGGCAACTTCCCGTAACGATAATCGAAGAACGCGTCGACCGGACCCGTGTAGATCATTTCCCGAAACGGAATATCCTTTTCAACTTCACGATAATCGCAATTCAATAAAACCTTGATATTCGGGTGGTCCAACATGTTCTCGAACATGCGCGTGTAGCCGTGCAAAGGCATGGCCTGGTAAGTGTCCGTAAAGTAACGATCGTCGCGATTGGTGCGCGTCGGGATGCGCGAGGTCACGCTGGAATCGAGCTCAGACGGATCGAGTCCCCACTGTTTGCGCGTGTAGTTGCGAAAAAACTTTTCGTACAACTCGCGCCCGACCTGGCTCACCACAACGTCTTCCGACGTTTTGATCCGCTCTTTCGGCTCCGCGACTTTCTTGAAGAACTCTTCGACTTCAAACGAGGTCAAACTCAAGCCGTAAAGCGTATTGATCGTGTCCAGGTTGATCGGAATAGGAACGATTTGTCCGTCAACAGAGGCGCGCACTCGATGTTGATACGAGCGCCATTCAGTAAATCTCGATAAGTACTCAAAAACCTCGCGTGAGTTAGTGTGGAAAATGTGGGGTCCGTACTTGTGAACGAGAATGCCGTCCTCGTTGTAATGATCGTACGCGTTGCCGCCGATGTGCGGCCGCTTATCGCAAAGCACCACCTTCTTGTTCGAACCCCTTGCCAGCCGCTCCGCGAGTACGCTGCCCGCGAATCCGGCGCCTACAATCAGATAATCAAACACGGTCCATTACCCCCTTGCTTCCTTATGTTTTGAGTTCAAGCTTTAGCTTGTCCGGCAACCTAAAGGTTGAACTCTGAACGATACTGCTTGCTGCGTTTCGTTCTTTTAAGCTGCAACACCTCGTTGCGTCTGACCCGCTCGCGCGAGTAGCGCAGTGCGCGTTCTGTTTGCTATTGCTTCGTCAATCAGCCGCGACATACGCTGCCACGTCTCGTCCCACGACATCGTCGCGAGGAATCCGTCGACTGTCTTCAGCCACTGCGTGCTGTTCGCTTCTGGTTTCAGCAGGTCGTCGATCGCCGCCGTGAACTCCTGCGCATCGTTGGCAATGCGAACCAATCCCATCTGACCGTACGGGTAAACAACGTCTCGAATCGGCGTTGAAACAACCGGCTTGCCGGCTGCCAGGTATTCAGGTGTTTTGGTCGGGCTGATAAATTTTGTGGAATCGTTTTGCGCGAACAACAGCAGCGCCACGTCCCAACCGGCGATGTACGCGGGCAACTCGTCGTAGCTCTTGCCGCCGAGATAATGAATGTTTTCGCGCTTCGGCAAAATCTCCGGATCGATCTTCACGACCGGCCCAATGATTACAAAATGATAGTCAGGACGATCTTTGGAGATCTTATCGAGCAGTTCGACGTCGAACCGTTCATCTACTACGCCGAAGAAGCCGAGACGCGGATGCGGAATGTTCTGTTGGTCCGCCGGTTCTTCGATTGTCTTTCGCGCCTGCATGAAATGATCGCGATCGATACTGCTCGGGAAAGCAAACACCGAGTGATGCTGATCGCGTTTCGCTTCATAAAGACTCTGACCGCCGGTGAAAACGAGATCCGCGGTCTTGAACAGTTCGCGTTCGCGATGCTTCAGACATTCCGGCGCGCCTTTGAACGCGGAAAGCTCGTCCATGCAGTCGTAGACCACTGCCAGCGGACGCAGGTGTCGCGTAAAATCCAGCGCCATCGGCGTGTAATACCAAGCCAGATATTGCTGAATGTCGTTTTCCACGAGCAGCCGTTGCACCATGTCATGTAACACTGCGAGTTTCGCCACTTCGCTCTGCAAACCCTGCGGCAGATGCGGCACAACAACTTTGAGATTCTTATCGCGCTCGTGTATTTCAAGCCGCATCGATCCGTTGTCGAAGATCGGTTCTTCTACAAAGAAGACGCGGCGATCACGCGCGCTGCGTTTGAGCAAGTGTTGCGGACGTTGATAAACGAAATCCCAACGCAGGTGGGAGAAGCAGATCAAGTCGGGTTTTTTCTGACTGGCGTTTGGAGCGTAATTATCAGCGAGCACGAGTATCCTCCTGCAAACAGAGTCCGAGTTAGTAGAGTTATCTAAACTACGATTCGGCGGGATGCGTTTCGGCGATTTAGACGACGCACATGATCTTCCGCAAAGTTGTCATAAGTGTCGCCAGATCGTCATTTTAGATTCCTCTGAGCGTCCGCGCCTTATTCCAATACAGCGACCAGCGCGTTCGTTTTTTTTCCATCCGAAACAATAGGCGGGTTTGGTCGCACTCCGTGTTGTGAGCAAACAGAGTGCCTGAGGATCATCTACTTACTTCACTGAGATCAAGCTGTTGGCGTCGCAAGTTGTAAGAGTGCGTCGAGTTGATCGCCCGGCAGAGTTTCAACGGGTTCGAGATCGCGGCGAAAGATTCGCGCGCCTGAAGAGCCTTTCAACATCGTTATGCCATCTTCCAGACGTAGCATTGCACCTTCGCGCAGTGCGGCGATTGGCGTACTGTCTTCTTCGAGAAACTGGAGCAAGCGTTGCTCGCGTGTCTCACCCATGTGCGTCGAGTTTTTGTTTGGATCGAGATAGTGGGGATTGATTTGAAACCAAACCAGGCCGAGCGCATTGAATGACGGCGGCTGCACGATCGGCATGTCGTTGGTTGTTTTGATAGTCGGCGCGGCGACGTTTGAACCGGCGCTCGAACCGATGTAAGGCATTCCTTCGCGAACGCGCTGGCGAATCGGATCGAGAAGATTGAAGTCGTAAAGAGTTTTCAGCAGGCGAAACGTGTTGCCGCCGCCGATGAAGATCGCCTCAGTGTCTCGCACGGCACGTACTGGGTGGGCTGTGGTGTGGATCGACGACAACTCGTAACCCATCTTCGCGAAACGCTCTTTGGCCGTGGCGGCATACGTATCGCGATCGTGAAGCGCATAAGGCACAAACAACACTCGCTTCACTTCGCCGAGGAAATCGCGAATCTCCGCTTCCGCATGGTCCAGGTAACCACTGCCGTGCAGCGTCGAATTACTGATGAGTAACAGTTTCATGATTATCCTTCCAGTGTTTGTGCGGTAGCGTACATGTGTGTTGACGAATTGCAAACACCCCTGTACCGAAAACAATCTCAAAGCCGTAAAGCCTACAGCACTTCGTTTGAGTTTAAGCTTTAGGTTTGATGAGCTTTGCCCAAAAAGTCATTTTATACATGTGTTGTTTCGGCTTCGCGCCGTTTGCTACATGTGTTGTTGCGGCTTCGCCGCCGGATGTGAGGCGAGGCTATGCCTCGCCGGTTGAAGTTGATCATCAGTTGGGCTACGCCCCTGGTTCGGCCTTTGGCCGATAGAACTGGGGGCAAAGCCCGGACCCAGGGCACAGCCCTTTCGAAATCCAGAGTTGGACGGCGAGGCATAGCCTCGCCTCACGTCGGGCGGCGAAGCCGCAACAACGCGGCAAAGCCGCAGCAAAGTATCAACAACTACTTTCTGGAAAAGAAAGTATTACAACTACTTTTCGGCAAAGCTTGAACTCAGCCCAGAACGTCAGCGGCATCGAAGTTGCTCGACTTCCATCGCAAAGCAACAGTTTTTCAAGGAGAGCTGCCATGGAAAGTAAGGCAAAAATCTTTGGTCATGCAATTCACCCGATCTTGATCGTTTTTCCGCTTGGTCTGTTAGCAACAGCCGTCATCTTCGACGTGATCTATCTCGCGACTGGGAACCGCACGTGGACCTTCGTCGCTTTCTGGATGATCGGCGCCGGACTGATCGGCGGTCTCATCGCGGCATTATTCGGCTTGATTGACTTCTTGAACATCCCGACCAACACACGCGCGAAACGGATCGGAATGTATCACGGGCTGGTTAATCTCGGAGCGGTTCTGCTCTTTGCCTTGAGCTTCTATTTGCGTTGGAACGTGCCAGGCGATTTGAACACCATCTCGCCCCCGACCACTGCGTTGCTCTGTTCATTTGCGGGCGCGGGGTTGGCACTACTCGGCGGTTGGTTTGGCGGTGAACTGGTTGAACG
>DATELP010000067.1:0-32999 GCA_035276425.1 Pyrinomonadaceae bacterium | reverse complement strand
CCAACTTCATCGGAGCGCGGGCGGCTCGCACGCAGCTTGAGGCCACGTACCGCATGGCTGCCAATACTGGCGAGCCGCCCGCGCTCCGATGTATGCGATTACTAATCATTACTGTGAAAATGCCTGAAGCCAGCCTGATTCGCGATGGTTTTCCTCTTCGTGACGACGCAATCTGGCAGTCATCACACTCGCCCTTCCCAGGTAACCGACGATCTGCTGCGGATTGTCACGACGGACCACGGGCAAGCGGCCGATGTCGTGATGGACCATTCTCGTAACAGCGTCGTGAAGGATCTCATCCGCAAACGTGACGATTAGATGGCGCGTTCCGGCGTCGAGTACGGTTTGGCCATCCGGTATTTTATCGATTGCGCGAATCAGATCGCCGCGAGTGATGATGCCCGCGAGTTTGCCTTCCTCGTCGACGATGAGCGTTCCCTGGCGATGCGATAGCTGGGGATCGCCTTTCGCAATCAGATCGGAGAGTTCGCTTACCTTCATCTGCGCCGGCACAGTCGGTGGTTTTCGATCCATCACTTCTCCGACTCGCAACACCGCCAGCGGATCCACGCTGTATTCGCGGGTGACGTGAAAGCCACGTCGCGCCACTTTCTCGGTCAATATCGAGCGGCGCAGCCAGAGCACAGTCAGCGCATGCGCGGCGATACAGGCAACCAGCAGCGCAGGCAAGAGGTTGAGATCGTGAGTCAGTTCGAGCGTAAAGATCATCGACGTCAAAGGCGAACGCATCGTTCCGCCCATCATCGCGGCCATGCTAATCATGGCCCACATGCCGGGATCGCCTAAGTGTATAAATCGTCCCTCGATCGCGCCGAGTGCGCCGCCGATGATCAGCAACGGTGCGAGTACGCCGCCGGAAGTTCCCGAGCCCAAAGAGATGGACCAGACAACTGCTTTTCCAATCAACAAACCGATTACCACCGCGCCGACCAGTTCTCCTCTTAACAGTGCATGAATCGTGTCGTAGCCAACACCAAGCACGCGCGGATCGAGCCAGCCGCCAATACCGACGAACAAGCCGCCGATAGCCGGCCACCACATCCAGTGAATCGGCAGTTTGCTGAACGCGTCTTCGCAAAAGTAGACCAGCGTGGTCAGTAGACCTGACGCGAGTCCGGCGCTGATGCCGACGGCAAACGCGATCAGCAAGCCTTCGGCGCCGAGTGGCGCGTGCGTTGTCACGGGAAAGATCGCGCCTGCTCCGAGTAGTGGAACCCGGACGACCGCGGCGACGGCTGAAGCAATCGCGACGGGAATGAACGAACGCGGACGCCATTCAAATAGCAGCAGTTCCACTGCCAACAAGACTGCGGCAACCGGTGCGTTGAAGATCGCGGACATGCCGCCAGCGGCTCCGGCAACCAGCAGTGTCTTGCGTTCGGCGGCCGAGAGATGAAAGAGTTGCGCGAAGATCGATCCGATTGCGCCGCCGGTCATGATGATCGGACCTTCGGCGCCGAATGGCCCACCCGAGCCGATCGAAATCGCGGACGAGAGTGGTTTCAGGACCGCCACTTTCAAACTCATGCGGCTGCGGCCGAAGAGAATTGCTTCGAGTGCTTCGGGAATGCCGTGGCCGCGAATTTTCTCCGAACCGTAGCGGGCCATTAGCCCGATGATCAAACCACCGACGACAGGTGCAAAAATTACGAACGCTCCGAGATGATGATTGGTTGGCGAAATGAAGTCGGAAGAGAAGCGTTGATAAAAGGTAAGATTAGTGAAAACTGCAATCAGCCAAACGAGAACTTTAGCTACGATGGCGCTCATCACGCCCACTACAACAGCCATCAAAGATAAGAGCAGGATTCTTTTGTCGCGGGTGAAATCGGCCAGCCGATCCTCTATTGGGTCCGCGGTTTCGGTCATAGTACCTCCTGGAATTTGAAGTTGGTTTCAGTCTAACAAATCGCTTAGCGGGGCGCAGGGGGCGAGGGATCTCGTATCAGAATCCCACCGACGAAGTCGGTGGTACTTTTAATATCTTACCTACAAAGACTCACAGACAGGGACAATCCCACCGACCGCAGTCGGTGGTACTTCATACCCGACCTAACCCCAACGGCCGTGAGTCTTGTAGGTAGCATATGAACGCACCACCGACTGCGTCGGTGGGATTGTCGCCGTAGCCGTTTGGGGTAGGTGAAGTATCAAAAGTACCACCGACCTTGTCGGTGGGATTCTAATACACGACCTAATGCATCGCGGGGGCGCGGCGACCGTTTCGCACGCGTTTGAACAGCAGCGCGGCGGGGGCGCAGATCACGCACATGAACGCGAGGAAACGAAAGTTGTCGATGTAAGCAAGCAGGTTTGCCTGCCGCACCAGCATTTGGTAGATCGCGCCGTACGCTTGCGGCTGTGCCATCATGACGCCTGCTGGACCACCAAACACGCCTGCCAGTTCACTCACACGCTGTTGGAACTGCGGATCATAAGGCGTGAGGTGCGAAACCATGATCGCCTGATGAGCCTGCGCGCCACGCGCGAGCATCGTCGTAACCGCGGCGATGCCAAAACTGCCACCCACGTTTCGCATCAGGTTGAAAATACCCGTGGCGTTTCCGATCTGCTCGTTACTGAGCGTCCCGGTCGTCATCACAGTCAGCGGCACAAACACGAAACCCATTGCCAAACCGGCGATGATCTGCGGCCACACAATACTGCTGATGGAAATCTCCAGATTGATGTCGGCGAGCAAATAACTGGAGTAACCAACAACAATGAATCCCAGCATGACGAGATAACGCCCATCGATCTTCCCAACCAAACGACCCACCAAGATCATTGAAACAACAGCACCAATTCCGCGCGGACTAACTGCCAGTCCACTTTCTAACGCGGGATAACCCATGAGCGTCTGGAGGAACAGCGGCAGCAAAGCAATGGTCCCATAAAGCACAACTCCCATCGCCGTGATCAGCACAACACCGACCGCGAAGTTGCGGTTGGCCAACACGCGTAGATTGACGATCGGTTCCTTACTCCGCAGTTCCCAAATCACGAACGCAACGAGCGCCACGACGGCGATAAGGATCGCTTTAGTGATAAACGGCGACGACAGCCAGTCTTCTTCCTGTCCTTTATCAAGCACGATTTGCAGCGACGCCAAACCGAGAGCCATCAACCCGAAACCGACGTAATCAATGCGGCCCGGCCGCTGGCCTTTGATGTACGGCGGATCTTCAAGGAATGTGCTGGCCATGAACACGGCCAGGATTCCGATCGGCACGTTGATGTAAAAGATCCAGCGCCATGAGTAGTTGTCGGTGATCCAACCGCCGAGCGTTGGTCCAATGATCGGCGCGACGACGATCCCCATTCCGTAAACCGCCATCGCCGAACCACGCTGCTCCTGCGGAAAACTTTCCAACAGCACCGCCTGCGCGATCGGTTGCAACGCTCCGCCGCCCGCACCTTGCAGGACGCGCGCAATGAGCAACATATCGAGACTCGTAGCCGCGCCGCACAATGCGGACGACAGCGTGAAGATGCCGATACAAACAATCAAGAACCGTTTGCGGCCAAAGAAGTGTCCGAGCCAATTCGTCGCCGGAAGAATGATCGCGTTTGAGATCAGATAACTCGTCAGCACCCACGTCGACTCATCCGTGGTCGCCGAAAGATTTCCCGCGATGTGTGGCAGCGATACATTCGCAACGGAAGTGTCGAGCACTTCCATGAACGTCGCCAGCATTACCGACGCCGCAATCAACCACGGGTTGAAGCTCGGCTTCCAAACTTCCGGACTACTCATCGAACCGCCACCTCGGGAACAACCGACATCCCCGGCGCAAGCATGTGTTTGGGATCTGGCGGCTCGTCAAAAACGATCTTGACCGGCACGCGCTGAACGACCTTCACGTAATTGCCCGTCGCGTTCTCGGGTGGAATCAGACTGAAACGCGCGCCGGTTCCGGCCTGAATGCTGTCGACGTGTCCTTTGAATGTTTTGTCAGGATAAGCATCGACGCTGATCTCGACGGCCTGCCCCGGCGCCATTCCGCCGATCTGACTTTCTTTGAAGTTCGCAGTGACCCACACATCGCCCGGAACGATCGCCAGCAACGGTTGACCGACCTGGACCAACGCGCCCTCTTCAACACTCTTGCGTGTTACACGCCCGTCTTCAGGCGCGTAGATCTTCGTGTATGACAGTTCGAGTTCGGCTTGTGCGAGTTGCGCGCGCAACTGTTCGGTTGATGCAGTCGCTGTGGCCGCCTGTGCCTGGCTCACTGCTACTTGTTCCGGCGCCGTGTTGGCTTGAGCGAGACGGCCTTGAGCTTCGCCCACACCTGCCTGCGCGCCGCCGATTTGCGTCTCGGCGCGTTGTGCTGATTGCGCGGCGGCGGATTGTGCGGCGCGCGCTTCGTTTACCTGGGCTTCAGCCGCGACGACGCGTTGCCGCGCGGATTCGAGTTCTGCATTTGCAGTTCTGGCAGTGGCAACGGCCTGGTCCAATTGCTGTTTGGAAACTTCGTCTTTGGCGTACAGGGATCGATAACGCTCGACGTCCGCACTCGCGCGCGTTGCTTCGGCCTGCGCTGCTCTAACTTGCGCCTGAGTCTGCGCGAGGTTTGCTTGCGCAGTCTGCACTGCGGCGGCGGCTTGAGTCGCGCCACTTTGCGCACTCGCCGCACCGGCACGCTGCGATGCGACTTCCGAACGCGATCTTTGCACTGCTGCGCGCGCCTGTTGAACTGTTGCCGCACTGTTCGCGCGCGTTAGCGTCACGTTTCTCTGCGCTTCGTTTTCTCTTGCGAGTCCCGCGTCCAGCGCCGCCTGCGCTTGTTTCAAACGCACTTCGTAATCACGCGGATCGATCTCGACGAGAAGATCGCCCGCCTTGACCTGCTGGTTGTCGTCAACGTGAATCTTCGCGATGTAACCGTTCGCCTTCGGGCTGACCTGAATGATGTGGCCGTCGATGAATGCGTCGTCGGTGGATTCGTGCGAACGTGCGTAAAGCCAGTAACGAACGCCGAGGATCGCGCCGACGAGAAGAACGACGGCGGCGATAATGAGAACGCCGCGCCGTTTGTATAGAGGACGCTTCGCCGGACTCGGCGGAGGCTCAGCGTCGTTCTCGTCGGGACGCGGCTCAGGTGCTTTGGCCGGTGGAGGTTGTTTTACTTCGTCTTCTTCTGCTACTTCCATCATGTTTACCAACGAAAAGCTTCCGCACGTCCGAGTGCGGCAGCCAGATTCAACCGTGCGGCGTTGTGTTGCGCCAAGGCAGTCACTTGCGCCACGCGCGCGTTCGCGAGTGAAGTTTGCGCCGTGATCACTTCGAGATTGTCACCAACGCCCGCCTGAAACCGATCGCGCGCCATCTCGAGTTCGCGTTGGGCCAACGTCACGCTCTCCTCAGCCGCACGCACTTGCACCGCGGCGGTTCTCAAAGTCGTCAACGCCAACCGCACGTCTTCTTCGACCTGTCCACGAATGTTTGCCAGCTCCAACTCCCTTTGGCGCTGCCGACTCGCAGCAACCGTCACCCGTCCACGCGTCAGACCGCCGTTAAAAACCGGCACGTTGAGTTGCAAAGCAATGCGACGCGTGGGGAGATCGAAACTGTTTGGCGTGATGCCACTGGAACCGTAGTCGCCCACGACTTCCAGCGATGGCAGGTACTCCGCACGGGCACTCTGAAGCTCGAGTTGACTAACCCGGTTCTGCTCTTCGGCGACTTGAATCTCGCGCCGATCGTGACCCGCCTGAGCTACCGCCACGTCAACAGCCAGCAACGGATCTTCCACAAAGTGCAACTGATCGGTCAGCGTCAACGCGCCGCCGAGCGGCAAGCCAACAACTCGCTGCAGATTCAAGCGCGCTTGTTCCGAAGTCGTTTGCGCCTGGGCCAACTCGACTTGCTGTTCGGCGAGTCGTGTTTGCGCGCGGATGACGTCGACGCCGGTCGCCACTCCGGCATTGCGTTGATCTTGCGCCTGTTTGAGAAGTGCCTGGGCTAACTCGACGTTTGCTTGTGCCGCCACCACTGCGCGGTCGGCACGCAATGCTTCGAGATAGATCAGCCCGGTGCCACTGGCGACTTGTTCGCGTGCGAGTGCTTCCTGCAATTCCGCGGTGCGCACGGCAGCGCTGCCCGCCTGGTAATTCCGAATCGCGCTGAGATCGAAAATGGTTTGCCGCAACAGCAGGCGCGCGTCGAAGTTTTTGAATGGTCCCAGAAAGGTCCGATTGAAACCGGGAATCGTGCCGGGCTGAAACCCGAGTGCGACAAGGTTCTGCGTCAGGTTTGCCTGGTAGGCCACGCCGGAAACGTTTGGCAGCAACGGCGCAAGAGATTGTTGTCTTTCGCCGCGAGCCTCATTGCGTTGTTCTTGCGCGCGGAGTGTTGCGAGATTGTTCTCGATGGCGAGCCTGACGGCTTGCTCGTAACTCAACGCCGCGGGTTGGTTGGGTGAAACTCTCGCCGCGCCGGGAATTTCCTGCGCGGAAAGGGAAGTGGATTTGACCAAAACGATGACTATAGCGATCAGTAAAGACCCTCTGCTCATGCTCACAGTGTGCTAAAAATCTCATACAGTTGTTCGCGAAATATTCTGCGAGCTTGTTTTTAATTGCTTAAATTTGCCAGCAAAAGCGAGTAAATCGCGGCAATCGTCAGCAAGACGAAAACGCGGCGAAGTCTTAATTTGTCCGCATTATGAAGACAATAAGAATCATCAAGCGGGCACAGATGAGAGATGCGACGGAGCTGGCGGCTGATGAGAGCAAAAAGCCGGTTGAGCCGACGCCACGTTCTCTCGCCGACACGGTCAAGAGTTGGATTGCGGAGACAGAGCAACGCAAGCGCACACAGCGTCATTCTTTAGCGGCGCTCGGTTTTCTCGTGCTGATCGCTTTTACGGTTGGTATGGGTCAAACGACGCAACAACAGACTTCAGCTCCGCCGATCAAAGTGACGATCGCCACGACCGCGGGTTTTCTCGGTCAACCCAACAGTCGTTTCAAAGTCGGCGAGCAGATTCCGGTCAGCATCACGATGACGAATACTTCAGCGCAGCAGCTTTACACGTGCGTCTCGTCAGACCTTTACCAGGATCGTCCAAGGCTTACGCGCGACGGCAAGGTGGTGCCTTACTTGAACGCGGCGTCGTATGAAGAACACTACGCTAGACGTAACCAGGTTTGTAAGCAGGAGAACATTCCGGAACAGGTACTGCTCGAACCGAATAAACCGACTGTGGCTGATTGGCTGGTGCTTGTCGGTGATGGAATCTCGACTCAAGCCGATGCGTGGTACGACTCGTTGCCCGCGGGTAAGTACGAACTATCTATTCAACGACAGTTGGCTTGTTGTGATGGTCCAATGATTGAGTCGAACAAGATAAGTTTCGAAGTGGTGCCGTGAGGCGCACCACTCGAGAATCACTTAGTGACGGCCGCCCCTGAATCCGCCACCAAAACCACGTCCCGCAAATCCCCGTCCGCCAAATCCGCCAAATCCGTGTCCTCTAAACCCGCCGCCACGGAAGCCGTGGAATGTACGAACTCCGCCAAACCCACCGCGAAATCCATAACCACCGCGTCCATAGAAGAACCGGTCATGGACAAACGGAGCGCGATTGAAAACCACTACGCGCTGGCCCCAATTGAAGCCCCACGCCGGCCAGCCCCAACCGAATCCACCGAAGAATCCCAAATGAACGCCGCGGCCAAATGCGATGTATGGTCCGCCATACCACGGATCGTAAAAGTAACCCGGATACACCGGAACCGCCGCACCGTAAACAACCCACGGATCGTAAACCGGCACGTAACAAGTATCAGCAACCGCCGGTTCGACGATGATCGTTGAACCTTCAGTCGTCACACGTTGTTGCGGATTCGTTTGCAAATTACCCGCATCTTCCGCGCGCTGGCGCATCACTTGAACCGCATCGAGCACGTCCTGTTGGTCGTTCATGTATGCCTCACCAAGCGACGTCGTCCAGGAAAGATTCTTATCCATGTTGGAAACAACGGACGGAAACTCCGTCAGCGCTTTAACACTCGGATCCCATCGTTGTTGGTCCACCTGCGCGGCCAACTGTTCGCCCTGAAGACCTGAATGTTGCTCGAGCCAGCGATCGGCTTCCACGATCTGCGTCGGGTAAGTTGAGGCGGCTAAAACCTGCGCCACCAACTCATCCGGATACAAAGCGATCGGCGCGACGAGCTGTTGCACATCCGCTGGTGTTTCAGTCATTTGCGTCTGCGGCATTTGGGCAAACACCCTGCTGTTTCCCGGCGCCAGCACTGCAACTCCAATCACAACCAGTATCGCCAATCGTCTCACTGTCAAATTCAAAGTTCGTTTCACAACGCACCTCCTCAATCACGAGTCTGCCACCCACATCCGGGGAGAGTGTCCTCTGTCAGCAACCCGAAGTTGGTGGTCCTTCGGGTCGCCGGCAGCGCGAGATTAAGAACGTGTCAGTGCTCGGCGCTCTCGCGAACCGCAGCACTTAGTACAAGGCCACCGTAACCGTCTCTGGTTGCGCCTGGTTCTGCGCCATCTCTCGCTTGAGCGCGCGCTCGGCATGCGTTGGCGCCAACTCGCGGCCAGTCTGTTCACCCGCGGTCACCACTTCCGAAAGGAAATAGTCGTCGCCGTAGCGGTTGAACACGAGCACGTTGTGACGCGCTATTCTGCGGTCCTGCATCGGCTCGGTTTCAAACACGATATTCTCGTGTTTGTTGTTGACGTTTTTCAGAACCAGATTAGACGGGTCGTCACCAACGCGTTCGATCCAGTAATCTCCGGCGGGCAAGGTCTTGCCACGCACCATGAAATCAAACGGAATCGACGCTCTGATCGGAACGCCCGGCATTTGTGCCTGGGCACCCACCGCCAGCGATAACGCCAGCAAACTTCCAATGGCCATAACGATGAAAAACTTCTTCATGATTTCTCCTCTATCTCTGTTCAATTCAATGTTTCTCCACGCACACCTGCGTACTAGCCATTGCCATGCCATTACGTGAACGCTTGCGACGAAGGGTATTTAAGTTGAAGCGAGTTGAGGCTTTCTTTCTTCACTAAGCAAAAAGGCCACACACCGTTGAGCTTGAAACGCGTGAAGTGCCGCGTAAAAACCGGCTTCGTTGCTGGCATGATCGTTGCCGCCAGGACGTTCGAAGAGATTTTCGACTCTTCAGTAATTTTGAATTTTAATGAGGAGACAAAGCTGTGAAGCAGTATTTAGGATCGAGCAAAGACGAGCGCGACCCGCAGGGTGTGACGTCGGCCCAACCATCGCAACCGTCGTCGCAGAAAACGGTTTCGAATCGCAAGGCTGAGGCGCAGAAAAAGGCCAAGGCGAACAAGCCAAACGAACCCCGCGAACGGAGTTAGCCACAGACTGACACAGAAAACACGGACCTGAAATGAGAAATCAGGTCCGTGTTCGTCTGTGTAAAGTCCGTGGCTAAAAGTCGAATCTTACTGCCAACTGCATCACACGTGGGTGACTCGTGAACACGTGCGACGGTACGTTGAAGTCAGTCTGCCCAACCGTATTGACCTGACCGACGCCGGTCGTATCGATCGGCTCAACTCCATTAACCGAACCCGCCGCGTACTGCGGATGGTTAAAGGCATTGTAGAAATCAGCACGCAACTGAATCCTCTTGCTTCCTTCGCCAAGCGCGAAGTTCTTGAAGATTGAAAAATCCAGGTTGTTGATTCCCGGCAACTGAAGCGTATTGCGGCCGCTGTTCGCCAACGCCCCCAAACCCGCTTGAATGTATTGCGCGTTCGGGTTTGTCGCCACATAACCGACGATTCGATCCTCATCGGCAATTGCACAGCTCCCGTCTTCGTTGAACGCCGAGCAAGTGCGCAGCAACGGCGTCACCAAACTCGAAGTGTTTGCCAAACCCGACGGATTGATAATCGAGCGATCCGGCGCGGGATCTCCGTTGAGGTTCGAGTCGATGTTACTCAACACGGTCGCTTTCTCTCCTGACTCGAAAGCCAGCGTCGCGGCCATACTGACGCCGCCAAACACCGAGTGAGCGAAACCGTTACTCCTTCTGAAGAACGGCAGATCGTACAGACCTGAAACCACAAAACGATGCCGCCGATCCAAAGCGGAGTCGGCTTTTTCCGGCGTCATGTTTTGGAAGTCCTGCACGCGGCGCGGCGAAAGCACGGTGCTGAAAACTTCAGCAGTACTGTCGTCGATCAAGTGGCTCCACGTGTAGGAAGCCGTGAATTGGAGTCCCTCGCTTAAACGTTTCGTTAGCGAAGCAGAAGCTCCGTGATAAGTCGAATTTCCATTGGCCAGAAAAGCAGCGATCGGTGATACGAATCCGGCGGCTTCAAACTGCGGCAGAATGTTCGACCGCGCCTGAATGTCGGCGAGACTCGTCGTCAGGTTATCGATCTCTGCTTGTGACGGAGTGGAAAAGAACGTCGGTAGGAAACCGTCAGGCCCATCAAAGACGCGGTCCTGGATGTTGATTCGGTTTTGCGTCGGCAGATGAATGCCGCGGCTGCCGAGGTAACGCAGTTCGACAACGTAGTCCTTGTGAAACTCACGCTGAATAGTCAGTCCCCACGACAACGAATAGGGAACCTGCTGATCGGGAATCCACGCTGAAGTCGCGGCGCGCGCGGCGTCGGGATCAGTATTCGCTCCCGGAAGAAGTGTCGGTGGAATACCGCCGTTTGCCAAAAAGTTTGGCGTCACGAGCGGCGTTCCGGGAAAGTTCGTGCCGACGTCGATCGTCTGATTGAACTGCGGCGGCAACGACAGGATGTAAAGGTTATCGACGATCGTGTCGTACGCCATCGCAAAGCTCGCGCGAATCGACGTTTGGTCCGGCGCGCCAAACATGCGATGCAGCAACCCGGTTTGGAAATCGGGCGCGTAAGCGATGCCGAAACGCGGTCCGAAGTTTTTCTTCTGTGCTTTAGGTTCGTCAAAATTAAGCACGCCGGGCACGTTCGCGATCGCGTTTACGGGTTGTAAACGAGCAGTAAACGGTACTTGCTGATAAACGTAGTTCAGGCCGAGATTGAAAGTCAGGTTTGGTCTGACTCGCCAATCGTCCTGCACGAATCCGTACAAAAGATGTTGGTTGCCATAATAGGGAGACGCACCGACCGTACGTTCGCCAAAGCTTGGCTGAATGTCACGCAAAAAGAGATCGAGATTGGGATACTCGTACTCGCCGCGCTGACGTTGCACGAAAGATTGCGGCGAAATGATGTTGCGCCAATCGACGCCAAACTTGAGCGAGTGGCGGCCGAAAGTGTAGGTCGCCTGATCGACAACCTGGTAGCTGTTTTCAATCGTGAACTGCGGCGCGTTGCTGTCCGGTCCGAGCGAAAAACCGAGATCGTCGAAGTCGAGATTCGGATACTGGTCCAAGCCCGGGTAACTTAAATCAGGGACCGGAAAACGTTGCACGTATCGCCGGTATGCGAGACGCGTTTCGTTGGTCAGCTTGGGTGTGAAATTGTGAATCAGCGTGTAAGAGAACAGCCGGCCGTCAACCGGCGACAACGCAAAGAACTCCGGGAAAGTCGCGAGGTTATCAATCGTTCGATTGCGATTGAAGATGAAACGCGAGTGATGCACGGTCTTGCTGCTTTGCGTGAAATCGAGGTTGAAGACGATGTTGCGGTTGTTCTGAAAATTCGGCGCGGCGAACGCGATGTTTCCCACGGGAACATTCAGCAGACTGCTCGCAGGACATGTCCCCGCGGGATCGCGTGAAACCGCGCAGATCGGAATCGTTCCCGCGTTGTTGGTCGCCGCTACGGGCACGAACTGCCGGAACTGCGCGAGATTCGTTTGCGAGATGCCCGAGAGTCCCTGAAGTATCGCGAGACCTTCCGCGGTTGGCGCCGAAACGTTGCCGGGCGACGCGGCCTGGCCAAGGTTATTCTGCTCAAACTGGAAAAAGAAGAAGAGCCGGTTTTTGCCGCTCCACGGATACGTGAATGGTCCACCTTCGCCAAAACGCGGCAGGTAAAGCGGACCGCCGATGTTGAAGCCGTAACGGCTTTGATCGAAACGCGGATTTGTTTCGCGTGTTAGTCCGGAAAGTTTTTGCAGGTTGTCGAGGGCGTTCAAGTCTTTGTTACGGAAGAACTCAAACACTGAACCGTGAAAATTGTTACCGCCCGATTTGGTCACGGTGATGAACTGCCCACCACTCGAACGCGCAAATTCCGCGGACGCCTGATTGGTTAACAGGTTGAACTCGGAAACCGATTCCGGTGAGATGTAGATCTGCGGACCTGAAACCGCTTTGTCGTTGTTGTCGATACCGTCGACGATGAAATCATTGTCGCGCGGACGTTGACCGCCGACCGAACCTCCGGTCCCAACGCCGACGCCGCCATTACTGACAACGTTTGGCGAAATCAGCGCCAGATTGTAGATGCCTCCGACTTCTCCTGTTTGCGCCAGATCGACTACCTGTCGCGCACTGAAGTCCTTGGCGAGATTGAGTGTGGTTGTGTCGACAAGTTCTGCACCACCGGCTGAGACGGTAACCGACGCGGTGGCTTCGCCCGGTTGCAGGACCGTTGGTACGTCGGTGACTTCATTCAACTTCACGCGTACGTCGTTCAACGTGAGCGTGCTGAAATTCGAGTCAGCCGGGGGCTGGACGGTGATCACATAAGTGCCGACTAGCAGATTATTGAATTGATATTCGCCTGTGCTTCCGGTTTCCGCGGATTGCGACGTTTTGGTGTTTGGATTCGTGAGCGTAACGGTCGCGCCGGGGACTACCGCGCCCGCTTGATCTCTGACGACGCCACGCACGGTGCCGGTAGTGACCTGCGCTTGAATGGAATTTGCGCCCGCCAACACCAACAGAACCATGACTACCCTCATAAAGCGATGAAGCTCGAGGAGTCTTAATGGCATAGGAATTCCCTCACTTTCTTTTTTTCGTATGGTGCGCGCCGCTGGACGGATTGGTCTTACGATTTTTTGCTGAAAGTAGAAGGTTGTTGCGCAGTTGTGATCTGAGTAAATGTGTGTAAGCTGTGGACTCGGAGGCGATTAATGTTGAGAACACTGTGGCGTTTTGGTCTCGCGGTAGTTACGGTCGCAGTGGCCCTGATCATCACGAAGTCGCTTGAGGAATATACCGACGTCACGCCGCTTTTCTTTGCCGCGATCGTGATCAGCGCGTGGTTTGGCGGCAGAGGGCCCGGTCTTTTGGCTGTTGCGCTGGGCACGGTAACGATTGACTATTTTCTGATTCCGCCGCTGTACACGTTCGGTCTCGGAGTGAAGCCGATCAGCTTTTTTCTGGTGTTCGGCGTTCTGGCTGTCGTTACTAGTTGGATGAGCAATAAGCGCCGGGAAGCGGAGGAAGCGCTGCGCCAGGCTCGCGACGAGCTCGACATGCGAGTTCAGGAGCGAACCAAAGAACTGCAACAAGCAAACCAGGCACTTCGCGAGCGTGCTGACCTGCTCGATTTGACTCACGATACAGTCTTTGTGCGCGACATGAACGACGTGATCACGTTCTGGAATCGCGGCGCCGAAGAGCGCTACGGTTGGACGCGTGAAGAAGCGATCGGACACGTTTCTCACGGGATTGTGCGCACCAGTTTTCCCGCTCCTTTAGCGGAGATCAACGCGGAACTAACGCGCACCGGCCGTTGGGAAGGAGAACTGCTTCACACCCGCCGTGATGGAAGCGTTGTCACTGTCGCGAGCCGTTGGGCGTTACAGCGAAACGAGCACGGGAGTCCTGTCGCCGTGCTCGAAACCAACAACGACATCACCGAACGCAAGCGCGCCGAGGAAGCGTTGCAAAAAGTGCAAACGGAACTCGCGCATGCGACGCGCGTCATGACTCTCGGCGAACTGACTGCCTCCATCGCTCACGAAGTCAATCAACCACTCGCGGCGATCGTCACGAACGGCAATGCTAGTCTGCGCTGGCTCGGAGGCGCGCAACCGAATTTCGTCGAGGCGCGCCAAGCGGTAGAACGTATGATCAAAGACGGTTATCGCGCGAGTGAGGTCATCCAGCGGGTACGCAATCTGGTAAAGAAGGCGCCGCCGCGAAATTACCCGGTCGATCTAAACGAAGTGATTCGCGAAGTTCTGGCGCTGGCCCAGAATCAGGTGCGCAAGAACCTGGTCGTTGTGAAACAGGAACTCGCGAATGATCTGCCTTTCGTGCTTGGCGATCGAGTTCAGTTGCAACAGGTGATTCTGAATCTGGTAATTAACGGAATGGAAGCGATCGGGAAGAGCCGGGACGGTGAACGAGAGTTGGCCATTCGCACGAGCAGGGATGATTCCGATAACCTGATCGTCGCAGTGCGCGACACGGGCGCCGGAATCGATCCGGAGAATAGAGAGCGTTTGTTTGATGCTTTCTTTACGACCAAGCAGGACGGTATGGGAATGGGGTTGGCAATAAGCCGCACGATCATTGAGTCGCATGGCGGGCGGCTGTGGGCCACCTCAAACTCGCCAAAAGGAGCTGTGTTTCAGTTTCAGTTACCGCCGACAACTGAAAGAGCGCCGCGCAATGAGTGACGCCGAGGCCATTGTATTCGTTATTGACGACGACGAATCTATTCGTGAGGCGTTGAAGAGTCTCATCAGATCTGTCGGACTGCGCGTTGAAACGTTTGCGTCGGCGCATGAGTTTTTGGAGGGCCGGCGTCCGGATGTTCCGGGTTGTTTGATACTCGACGTGCGTATGCCCGGATTGAGTGGTCTCGACCTGCAACGCGACCTGACCGAAGCGAATATTCACATCCCGATCATCTTCATTACCGGTCACGGCGACATTCCGATGTCAGTGCGGGCAATGAAAGCCGGAGCGGTTGAGTTTCTGACGAAACCGTTTCGCGATCAGGATCTGCTCGACGCGATTCAACAGGCTCTCGAACGCGATCGGCTCGCGCGTTCGCAGCGCGCCGACAATGCGGACCTTTTGAATCATTACCGCTCGCTGACGCCACGCGAAACGGAAGTCTTCGGGCTCGTAGTCAAAGGACTACTCAACAAACAGATCGCGCTTCAATTAGGCACAAGCGAAATCACCGTCAAACTCCATCGCCGCCAGGTCATGGAAAAAATGCACGCCGACTCCCTCGCCGACCTCGTGCGCATGGCGGAGAAGCTCAACCCTACGACGTAAGCCACAAAAAGGCACAAAAAGCACAAAAGGCACAAGAAAACAATAATAGAAAAGTAGCCCCGCCCCATGTCTATCGTTCTTGTGCCTCTTGTGCTTTTTGTGCCTTTTTGTGGCCCGCCTTATACCAAAGTATAGGGTGCGGATACCTCCGTATAATAGTTTTCCCTTTCCCACAATCGTAATCTCCTCACGTAATGAACACTGCACCTGCGCTGATCTCAATTGTTGACGATGACGAGTCGGTGCGCGACGCACTGAAGAGTCTGCTCGACTCGATGGGCTTTCACGCTGAGGTGTTTGCTTCGGGCGAGGCGTTCCTGAATTCGCCTGACATTTCCCACACGGACTGTCTGATTGCCGACGTCCGCATGCCGGGGATGACCGGGCTCCAACTTCAAGACCGACTAAACGCCGCCCATTCCTCCATTCCGATCATTTTCATTTCCGCCCACGACGATGGAGATGCAAAGGCCCGAGGCTTGCGGGCAGGAGCTGTTGACTTCCTGAAGAAACCGTTTAGCGAGGATGCTCTCGTCCGAGCAATCAGCGCCTGTCTTGATAAGGGTTAAACGATTAAAGGGGACGTGTGATGTTACAAACTGCGACCGCTGCGAACTATCAATCATTGGCTGCGCGATGTGTGAAACCAGTTTCAGACTCGGGTTTCAACAATCAATTTGAGAAGCGATCCGTCAGCGATCTGGCGGTGCTTTATCCCGAGTCGGTGCTGAAATCCAGCGACGCCACGGGGTGGCAAAACGTGCGCGCGGTACATTTTCGCCACAGTGCAAAGGAAGTGCTGATTCCAGCCTCGGACGATCACTGCATGGTGCTGAACCTCGGCACTCCGTGTTTCGTTTACGTCCAACCCGGCAAACGACGATTCGAGGGCGAGATACTCTCGGGCGAAGTCGCGATCATTCCGGCGGGCTCGTCGTGGACCTGCCGCTCCGAGGGCGAAGAGTTGCCGGCGATGTTGCTGCTGTATTTGCGTCCGTTGTTTGTACGCTCGGCAGTGCGCGAAGTGAACTTTGCTCACCACGAGATCGATCTGACTCCACAAATCGGGTTCCGCGACAAGCACATCTGTCACGTCGCGATGTCGCTCTTGCACGAGTTGAACGAAGCAAACGTTGTGGGACGGCTTTACGCGGATTCACTCGCGACCGGACTCGCGATTCAACTCGTTCGCCGCTATAGCTCGTTGAAAGACGTTCACATCGGACACGGCGGCATGGCGCCGCACAAGTTACGCCGCGCGATCGCGTTGATCGATCATCATTTGTCTGACGAAGAGGAAGGACGTGTCGCACTGCGCGCGGTCGCGATGGATGTTCACATGAGCTACTTCCACTTTTCCCGCGCCTTCAAGCAGTCGATGGGAATGACTGCCACCAACTACATCGCGGAACGCCGGATTGAACGGGCGAAAAGAATGCTCGAGGAGACTGAATTGCCGATCTCGGAGATTGCCCTGCGTTCGGGATTCTCGAGTCAGAGCCATTTCACGACGGCGTTCCGCCGGCTGGCGGGCGCGACGCCGAAAGCTTTCCGGGCGGCTTTGTAAGCGCCGCAATTCAGTTTGGTCGTGCTGTTCCTGGGGCCTCAGGTACACGCTCGCACAGTGGCGAAAGCGGGCGCTGTGTTGAATCAGCTTGTGGTCCCAGGAAGAGCACGACGAACTGCCTCGGTACTCATTTGGAACCTGTTAAGAAGCATAAGCAGAAATTCAAGCTCGGTCACTTACTGCGCCCTCACCGCGCAATGCTGGTGCTTGCTTTCTTTGCGGTGCTCGGCGAAGCCGGGACCGATCTACTCGAACCGTGGCCGTTAAAAATCGTCTTTGATTACGTCTTCGGCGCGAAGCACTTGCCGCCGTGGCTGTCGGGGTTGCTTAGTGCGACGTTTGGTCTGACTAAAGTCGACATTCTGCACTTCGCCGTTCTCGCGGTGATCTTAATTGCGCTTGCCGGTGCGCTGAGTGCGTACGCGGAAAAGTATTTGACGACGTCCGTCGGGCAATGGGTGATGCACGACCTGCGGCGCGTTCTCTATCATCACATTCAACGGCTGTCGCTCGCTTATCACGATCACAAACCCACCGGCGATCTCATCAGCACGGTCACCGCCGACATTGATTCGATTCAGGATTTCATCTCGCAAGCGTTGCTCGGCATCGTGGTTAACGTGCTGACGCTGGTTGGAATGCTGGGAGTGATGTTCTATCTCAACTGGCGCTTCACGCTGATCGCGCTTTCGATTACGCCGTTTCTGTTTGTGGTGGTTTACACGTACACGCGCCGCATCAAGCAAGCTTCGCGCGCGTTGCGAAAGAAAGAGGGGGAAGTCGTTTCGGTTGTCGCAGAAGTGCTCAATTCGATCCGCGTGGTCAAAGCATTTGCGCGCGAGGATTACGAAGAAGCTCGGCTGGCGCAGCAGAGTTTGGAGAACGTCGAGATAGCTTTGAAGGCGCGCAGTTTGAAAGCAAAGCTGGCGCCCGTGGTCCAGGTGATCGTGGCGGTGGGAACGTGTCTGGTGCTGTGGTACGGCGTCAATCTGGTGTTGACCAATCAGATGACGTCCGGTTCGTTGCTCGTGTTTTTGCTTTATCTCGGCAAGATGTACAAGCCGATGCGCGACTTGTCGAAGATGACTGACACGCTGTCGAAAGCGGCGGTTGGTTATGAACGAATTCACGAAGTGATCGAGACTGAGGACCGGATACGCAACCTGCCGGGGGCGAAGAAAGCACCGCAGTTCCGCGGTGAAGTCGAGTTCGAGCACGTGTATTTCGGTTACGACAAAGGTTATCGCACGCTCGCGGACGTCAATCTGCACGTCGAGCCTGGTCAACTCGCGGCGCTGGTTGGTCCGACCGGTGCAGGGAAGACGACGATCGCGAGTTTGATCGGACGTTTCTACGATCCGCAAAAAGGTGTTGTTCGAATAGACGGTCAGGACGTGCGCGATTACAAGATCAAGTCGCTGCGACGGCAGATCAGTTTCGTGTTGCAGGAAACGCTTCTGTTCAGAGCGCCGGTTTGGCAAAACATTGCTTATGGTCTACCGGAAGCTTCACGTGAGGAGATACTGCGTGCGGCGGAGTTGGCGAACGCGGATGAGTTCATCAGAAAGATGCCGCAGCAGTACGACACGATGGTCGGCGAGAAAGGCGTGACGCTTTCGGGCGGCCAGCGCCAGCGCATCGCCATCGCACGCGCGATCATTCGTAACTCGCCGATCCTCGTGCTCGATGAACCCACCTCCGGTCTCGACGCCGCGTCGGAGGAGTTGGTCTTTGAAGCGTTAACGAGATTGATGACGGGCAAAACGACCATCGTGATCGCGCACCGTCTCGCCACCGTGCGCCGTGCGGACGTGATCTTCGTCATCGAAAACGGCACGATCGCCGAACGTGGCACGCACGATGCGCTGCTTCGCGAAGGCGGGCTGTATTCACAGCTTTACTCAATCCAGTTTCAGCCACAGACAAACACAGATGAACACGGACAGATGAAATCAGTGTTCTGATCCGTGCCCGTCTGTGTTTATCTGTGCCTCATTTGTGTTCGAGCTGTTTCTGTGTCGGGAGCTGTGAGGCGTCCCAGCCGCCGCCCAAAGCCTTGATCAACTGCACGGTGGCGGTCATTTGTTGCATTTGCAGGTTCACTGCGGTGCGTTGATTGTTCAGCAGCGTCGTCTGGGCGGTGATCACGTTGAGATAGCTGTCGATTCCTGATTTGTAACGCTCGGTTGCCAACGACAACGATCGTTGAGCCGAAGCGACCGCGACGTTCTGTTGGTTTAGTTCGTCGGAAAGAATGCGCAGCGCCGCGAGGTTATCCTCGACCTCCTGAAATGCCGTCAACACAGTCTGCCGATAACTCGCCACGGTAGCGTCATACTGTGCGTAGGTGACGTCTGTGGCCGCGCGGCGCCGGCCTTTATCAAAAAGCGTTTGCGTCAACGTTGGTCCAAGTGAAAAGAAACGCGCCGGCCACGTGAACCAGCTCGCGATCGACGTGCTCTCGAAACCCCCGGTCGCGCCGAGTGTGAGCGAAGGATAAAACGCGGCTTTCGCGACTCCGATGTCCGCGTTCGCTTCAGCCACGCGCCGTTCCGCGGCGGCGATATCCGGACGCCGTTCGAGCAACTGAGAAGGCAGACCGATGGGAACCGCCGGCGGTTGTGCATCCAAAGGCGCGACGGGAATCGAGAACGTCGCCGGGGCTTGTCCGATCAGGATCGCGATCGCGTGTTCGAGTTGAGCGCGCTGAATGCCGAGATCGGTTGCTTGCGCCTGCGTCGTGGCCAACTGCGTTTCTGCTTGCGCAACGTCTTCGTCCGAAGCGATGCCGGTCTGAAAACGAACACGCGTCAGATCGAGTTGTTCCTGAAATGCCACGATCGTGGTATCGAGCAAACGTCGCTCAGCATCGACCGAACGAAGCGAGTAATAATCAAAGGCAAGTTCCGCTTCGACGCTCAAGCGAACGTTTTGCAGATCCGCGGCGGTGGCCTGTGCTTCAGACGCGTTTGCGATGATGTTGTTGCGGATGCGGTGCCAAAAGTCCGGCTCCCAAGTGGCATCGACCGGCAACGTGTAGTTGACGCTTTGCCGGCCCGGCGAAACGTTGGAATGAGTTGCGGCGCCTGATTGCCGTGAAACGATGATCGATGGACTGGTCGTCACCGTCGGAAACAAATCCGCCCGAGCTTCCCTGACCAACGCGCGCGCGGTGCGAAAGTTTGCCTCCGCCAGCGCGACGTTCTGATTGGACTGGGTCACCTGTTCTTCGAGGCTGTTTAATTGTGCGTCGTTGAAAACTTCCCACCAGTTTCCCCGAATCACGGCATCGTTGGGCCGCGCAAACTTCCAGTCCTTTGTTTCCTTGAAATACTCGGGCGGGAGCTCTTTGAAAGCCGGCGGCGTGGCCGTGGATGGCTTCACATACTTCGGCGCCTTGTCGCAGCCTTTGAACAACAACAGACCGAGCAGTGAAATTCCGAGAACCTTGAACTGGCTAGGCATTACTCCACCTCATTCGCAAAGACGCAACGTAGATCCGCAACCGGTCGAGGTAGAGATAGACCACCGGCGTCGTAAACAGCGTCAGCATCTGGCTCACGAGCAGTCCACCGATGATCGACACACCCAATGGCCGCCGCAACTCTGAACCCGTTCCCGTTCCCAACGCCAAAGGCAACGCGCCGAACAGCGCCGCGAGCGTCGTCATCATGATCGGACGAAAGCGCAGCATGCATGCCTGAAAGATCGCGTCACGCGAACTCTTGCCTTCGCCGCGTTCCGCCGCGAGTGCGAAGTCGATCATCATGATCGCGTTCTTCTTCACGATGCCGATCAGCAGGATGATGCCGATCAACGCGATCAGGCTCAGGTCCATGCGCACGAGCAACAACGCCAGCACCGCGCCGACACCCGCCGATGGCAGCGTCGAAAGAATTGTTACGGGGTGAACGTAACTTTCATAAAGGATTCCGAGTACGATGTAGACCGCGAGCAACGCGGCCGCAATCAGGAACGGTTCGTTGGCCAACGATGATTGAAACGCTTGCGCCGTGCCTTGAAAACTGCCGTGGATCGTCGCCGGCATGCCGATGGTTTCTTCGGTCTGATTAATCGCTTTAACCGCATCGCTCAACGCAACACCGGGCGCGAGATTGAACGAGAAGGTAACAGCGGGAAACTGGCCCTGATGATTGACCGACAAAGGCGCAGTCGCCGGTTTGTAACTCGCGACCGCACTCAACGGCACTACACCGCCATTCGTCGATCGAAGATAGATCTGTTTGAGTCCTTCGGGACTTTGCCAGAACTGTGGTTCGACCTCCATCACGACGTGATACTGGTTCAACGTCGTAAACATCGTCGAGACTTGCCGTTGTCCAAACGCATCGTAAAGCGTCCCGTCGAGCTCTTCGGGCGTGATTCCGAGCCGCATCGCGGTCGCGCGATCGTAATCGAGTGCAGCTTGCAAACCGCTGTTCTGCTGATCGCTGTTTACGTCCGTAACGATTGAAACTTTGCGCAACTGATCGAGCAGGATCGGTCCCCACTTAACAAGATCGTCGAGGTTTTCACTTTGAATCGTGTACTGGTATTGAGCGTTTCCACCGCGGCCGCCGACGCGCAGATCCTGCGTCGCTTGCAGGAACAGCGAAGCGCCTTCGACAGTTGCGAGTTGGCGACGCAAACGGCGAATGATCTCATCAGCGCTGACTTTTCGTTCTTCGAGCGGCTTCAACGCGATGAACATTCGTCCCGTGTTCGTGGTCGTGCCGCCGCCGCTGCCGGTGAACGCAACCACGTTTGCCACCGCAGGATCGGCTTTGATGATGTCGACAAAGCGCGCCATCCGTTGCCGCATCGCAACGAACGACGAGTCCTGCGCGCCCTGAATGCCGCCGGCCAAACGGCCCGTGTCCTGCTGCGGGAAAAATCCTTTGGGAATGATCGTGATGAGATAGACGTTCAGCGCGATCGTAATCAGCAGCACTAACAACATCGGTAATGGATGGCGCAGCACCCACGTCAGGCTTCGTTCGTACAAACTCAGAATCCACGTGAAGAATCGTTCACTCAGGAGATAAAGACGTCCGTGATCTTCAACGGCTTTTGCTTTCAACAGCCGCGAACAGATCATCGGCGTAGTGGTTAATGACACAACCAGCGAAACGAGAATCGCGACCGAAAGCGTCACGGCGAACTCGCGGAACAGGCGTCCGACAATTCCGCCCATCAACAACAGCGGCGTGAAGACCGCCACCAGCGAGATACTGATCGAGAGCACGGTGAAACCGATCTCTTTCGCGCCGAGCAGCGCGGCTTCCATCGGCCGCATGCCCTGTTCGAGATGGCGCATCACGTTTTCGATCACGACGATCGCATCGTCGACGACGAAGCCCGTCGAGATCGTCAGCGCCATCAGCGAGAGGTTGTCGAGGCTGTAACCGCAGAGGTACATCACGCCGAAGGTGCCGATGAGCGAAACGGGAACTACGATCGCGGGAATGATTGTGGCGCGCGGGTTCCTCAGAAACACAAACACCACCATGATCACGAGGCCGATCGAAATGATCAGCGTGCGTTCCACGTCTCTTACGGACGCGCGAATGGTGGTTGTCTGGTCCGTGACCACCGTGAGATCGATTGCGGAAGGAATCGAGGCTTTCAACTGCGGCAGCGCGGCGCGAACGCCGTCGACGGTGTCGATGATGTTTGCGCCCGGTTGGCGAAAAACGATCACGAGAGCGCACGGCTGACCGTTTGCGAGACCCGCGGAGCGAAGGTTCTCGACTGAATCCTGCACGTTGGCGATGTCGGATAGTCTGATCGCCGCGCCGTTGGTATAGCCGACGATTAAAGGCCGGTACTGCGCGGCTTTGAGTAATTGATCATTGGTCGCGATGTCGGAAGTCGTCTGGTTGTTTGAGAGTTGGCCGGTGGCGATGTGTGCGTTTTGCTGGCTCAGCATGTTGCGCACGTCTTCGAGCACCAGTCCGGTCGCATTCAACTGCGTCGGATTCACGTCGACGCGCACCGCGGGTAACGAACTGCCGCCAACGACGACCTGGCCCACGCCTTGAATCTGCGAAAGCTTCTGTTGCAGGATTGTCGACGCCGCGTCGTAGAGTTGACCCTGATCGTAAATGGGCGAGGTAACCGCGATGATCATGATCGGCGCGTCTGCCGGGTTCACTTTTCGATACGTCGGATTGTTCGGCAGATTCGCCGGCAAGTAACCGCGCGCGGCGTTGATGGCGGCTTGCACGTCTCTCGCCGCTGCGTCGATGTCGCGGTTCAACTCGAATTGCAACGTCACGCTCGTCGAACCGAGATAACTCGCGGACGTCATTTCAGTCACGCCGGCGATGTGGCCCAGTTGGCGTTCGAGTGGTGTCGCGACAGACGACGCCATGATCTCCGGACTCGCGCCGGGCAGGTTTGCCTGCACGGAGATTGTCGGAAAATCGATCTGCGGCAACGGCGAAACAGGTAACAACTTAAAAGCGACCGCGCCCGCGAGCGCGAGCGCGATCGTCAGCAGCACCGTGGCCACGGGCCGATGAATGAATGGCGACGACAGACTCATGGCGCACTTTCCTTAACGCGCCAGGGCCACAAAGAGACACAAAAAGCACAAGAGGCACAAGAAGTCTGAAATGCATTCGTGTCCTGCTTAGCTCTGTTGTGCATTTTGTGCCTCTTGTGCCTTTTTGTGGCCAATGCTTAGACGAAGATGAGTCAGTTTGCGGGCGATGGAGTCGAAGAAGAGATAGATCACCGGGGTGGTGTAGAGCGTGAGCAGTTGGCTCAACATCAGGCCGCCGACGAGCGTGATGCCGAGAGGGCGGCGCAGCTCGGAACCGGTGCCGGAACCAAACGCCAACGGCAACGCGCCTAACAGCGCGGCCATCGTCGTCATCATGATCGGACGAAACCGCAGCAGGCACGCCTGGTAGATCGCTTCTTCCGGATCCTTGCCATGCTCTCGTTCGGCTTCGAGCGCGAAGTCGATCATCATGATCGCGTTCTTCTTCACGATGCCGATCAGCAGGATGATGCCGATGATCGCTACGACAGTCAGTTCCGAGCGAAACAGCAGCAGCGCGAGGATCGCGCCCACACCCGCCGACGGCAACGTCGAAAGAATCGTGAGTGGATGAATATAGCTCTCGTACAAAACGCCGAGCACGATGTAGACAGTGACGATCGCCGCGAGAATCAGGAGCGGTTCGTTCGTCAACGAACTCTTGAACGCCTGTGCGGTGCCTTGGAACGAAGCCTGCACACTCGCGGGCATGTTCAATTCTTTTTCGACACGTTCGATTGCGTCCGTCGCTTCGCCGAGTGACGCGCGCGGCGCGAGGTTGAAAGAAATCGTGACGACCGGAAACTGTCCCTGACGATTAATAGCGAGCGGCGCAGTCCCTGATTCGAAATGGCTGAACGTGCTCAACGGCACAGGCGCCCCGGTTGCCGGATGAACGTAGACGTCCTGCAACTTAGCCGGATTGGCTTGAAAGTTTGGCAACGTCTCGAGGATCACGTGATATTGATTCGATTGGGTAAATAACGTCGAGATCTGGCGCTGTCCGAAGGCGTCGTAAAGTGTCTGATCGATCTGAAGCGGCGTGATTCCGAGACGCGAAGCCGTGACGCGATCGATCACGAGTGTCGTTTGCGCCGCGCCGGTCTGCTGATCCGTCGCCACGTCTTGTAACTGCGGCAGCGTCTTCAAGCGGTCAACAAAACGCGTGGTCCAGGTGTTCAACTCGTCTGCATTCGGCGATTCCAACGAGTATTGATACTGCGTACGGCTCACGCGATCTTCGACCGTCAGATCCTGCACGGGTTGCATGTAGAGCGTGATGCCGTCGACCTGTGCAAGCGCGGTTTGCAGGCGGGTCATGACCGCGGTCGCATTGGCGTCTCGCTCGGCGAGCGGTTTCAAATTGATGAGAATGCGGCCGCTGTTGAGCGTCGTATTCGTGCCGTCGACGCCGATGAACGACGAGAGACTTTGCACCGCAGGATCTTTCAGAATGATTTGCGCGAGTGCCTGCTGCCTGTCCGCCATCGCCGGAAACGAGATCCGCTGCGACGCTTCCGAGATGCCCTGAATGACGCCAGTGTCCTCTACCGGAAAGAAGCCCTTGGGCACGACCATGTAAAGCCAGATCGTGAGCACCAGCGTCGCCGCGGCAACTAACAACGTGATGACGCGAAACTTCAACACCCACCGCAGCGTCTCGCCGTAGAAGTCGATCACCCTTTCAAACACGCGTTCCGATGCGCGATAAAACCGGCCCTGCTGACTTTCAGAATGTCCGCGCAGCAGACGCGAGCACATCATCGGCGTCAGCGTCAGCGAAACCACGGCCGAGACGAGAATCGTCACGCTCAAGGTGATTGCAAACTCGCGAAACAGGCGCCCGACAATGTCGCCCATGAACAGCAACGGAATCAGCACCGCGATCAGCGAGATCGTCAGCGACACGATCGTGAAGCCGATCTGTTCCGCGCCTTTCAACGCCGCCTGCATCGGCGTCTCGCCTTCTTCGAGATAGCGAACGATGTTCTCGATCATCACGATCGCGTCGTCGACGACGAACCCCGTCGAGATCGTGAGCGCCATGAGCGTGAGATTGTTCAGGCTGTAGCCGAGCAGATACATCGCCGCGAGAGTGCCGACGAGTGAAAGCGGAACCGCAACGCTCGGAATGATCGTCGCCGAGAGGTTGCGCAGGAAAAGAAAGATCACCATCACGACGAGCGCGACCGTCAACATTAGTGAAAACTGCACGTCTTTAACTGACGCACGAATCGTGATCGTGCGATCTGTCAGCACGGAGACTTGAACCGCGGGCGGCAGCGTCGTTTGTAGTTGCGGCAACAGCGCCTTGATGCGATCGACGACCTGAATGATGTTAGCGCCGGGTTGGCGTTGAATGTTGACGATCACGGCGGGCACGTTGTTCATCCACGCCGCCTGCTTGATGTTTTCCGCGCCGTTCACCACTGAGGCGACGTCCGATAGCACCACCGGCGCGCCGTTGCGATAAGCGACGATGACCGAGCGGTAATCCTTGTCGGAAACTATCTGATCGTTGGCGTCGATCTGGTACGACTGCTTTGGTCCATCGAAGTTGCCCTTCGCCTGATTGACGCTCGTCTGTTGAAGCGCAGTGCGGACGTCTTCGAGACTGATCCCATACGAAGAGAGCGCGGTCGGATTCGCTTGAATACGCACGGCCGGTTTTTGTCCACCGCTGATGCTCACTAAACCGACGCCGGGCAGTTGTGAAATCTTTTGCGCGAGTCGCGTGTCAGCGAGATCTTCAACCTGGGTCAACGGGATCGAGTCGGACGTGAGCGCCAGCGTCATCACCGGCGCGTCGGCAGGATTCGACTTGCTGTAAATCGGCGGCGTTGGTAAGTCGGCCGGTAGAAAGTTTGACGCCGCGTTGATTGCCGCTTGCACTTCCTGTTCGGCGACGTCGATGTTGAGATCGAGTGCGAACTGCAACGTGATGATCGAACTGCCGCCGGAACTCGTCGACGTCATCTGGTTTAAGCCGGGCACTTGTCCAAATTGTCTTTCGAGCGGCGCAGTGACCGCCGACGCCACGACCTCCGGACTCGCACCCGGATAAAACGTGATCACCTGGATCGTTGGATAGTCGACTTCGGGCAGCGCCGAGACGGGAAGTTGGCGATACGCGACGATGCCGGCGAGCAGGATCGCCGCCATCAAAAGCGAAGTGGCCACTGGCCGCAGAATGAATGGCCGAGATGGACTCAACGCGCGGACCTCCTATTCGGCGATTGCCCATTGCCGCCGGCCGATTTGCCGGTCGCGACGCGCACTTTCACGCCGTTTTGCAGTTTGTCGAATCCATCCACCGCAACAACGTCGCCGTCGTTTATGCCTTCGACTGCGGTGACGTTCCCGTCCGTCGTGCCAACAGTTACGGTCTTCATCGCCACGGTTTGATCCGGTTGCACGACGTAAACAAACGCATCCTGCGCGTTGCGTTGAATCGCCGCTGAAGGCACGAGGATCGCGCCGCGCTCAGTCGTCAAGAGCAACCGTGCGTTTACGAACTGGTTCGGGAAAAGCGCGCCGTCCTGGTTGGGAAAAACTGCTTTGAGTTTGATCGTTCCGGTGGTGGTGTCGATCTGGTTATCAAACGTCAGCAGTGCGCCTGACGAAAGCTTTGTCTGTTGCGTGCGATCGAACGCATCGACTGCGAGCCGCTGGCCGCGGCGAGACTGTTGCCGGATTTGCGGTAAGTAATCTTCAGCCACACTGAAGATCACGTTGATCGGTTGCAGTTGCGTGATCACCAGCATGCCGTTGGTGTCGGCCGCGTGAACGATGTTGCCGGGATCGACGAGACGCAGACCGACGCGGCCGGAGATCGGCGAAGTGATCTTGCAGTAAGCGAGATTTACGTTTGCGGTGTCGATCTGTCCCTGATCGAGTTTTACGGTGCCTTCGAGTTGGTGAACAGTCGCGACCTGCGTGTCGAGCTGTTGTTTGGGAATCGCATTTTTGCTGTAAGCGATTTGATAACGTTGCAGATCGACGTTTGCGTTTTCGAGCAGTGCTTTGTCGCGTTCGTATTGACCTTGAGCCTGGACGAGTTGAGCCTGGAACGGACGCGGATCGATCTCCGCGAGCACGTCGCCCTGCTTGACCATCTGGCCTTCGCGGTAATTGACGCTCATCAATTGACCGTCGACGCGGCTCTTGACAGTTACGGTGTAAAGCGGTGAAACAGAGCCGAGCGCATTGATGTAGACGCCGATGTCGCCGCGTTGAGCGACTGCGGTGGAGATTGCGACACCGGGTTGCGGCGGCGTTGTTTTAGGTGCGGCTGTGGTTGTGCTTTGGCGGCTTCGCAGAATCAGGAAGCCGGTGATGCCGGCGACAAGAAGCACAACAAGCATGAGCAGCACACCGCGTTTTCGTTTGCGCGGTTTTGCCACCGGAGCTGCTTCTGCTTCTGGCGTCGGCGGCTCCGGTGGTGTTACGTCTTCGAGCGGCGGCTCATCCATCGCAGAGATGTTAGCGAAGACGTGCTGTTGCTTCTTCTACTTGTTTGCGCAGCTTGTCAGCTTGTTGCCACGAGGAAGCACAAAAAACCTAACATCTTGAACTACATCTTTGTGCTTTTTTGTGGCTAAAAAAGGAATGTGGGTGGACCATCCCTGTGAGCCCGTTATCCCTGGTCCACCCACACTCAAAACACAGGGAATCCCCCCTCATGCTCGTTCAAGAACCCTGTGTCTAACTTGAAGAAGGTCTCTAACTACGTATGACGCATACTAGCTCGCCGCCTTCGGTTTCTCTTTCACTTTGTTGTCACTCTTATCAGCCATTTGCGGTATTGAAAGTCCCAGGTCGAGGTCCTGATAAAACTCTTTCTCACCGCCTTCGAAGTGATGACCACTCGCTTTCACTGTGTAGAAGCGTTTGCTGCACGTCGCTGCTTCATACAACGACTGCGTTTCGTTCAACGGCGCGGTGTCGTCGCTCGTTGCGTTAACAAAAACAATCGGCGTTTGGTTTAAGTGCTTCAGGTAGTCGAGCGTCTCAAATGTTTTCTCGTTTGGTCTGCGGTGCGTGACGTAAATGATCGCGTCGGATGGTCTCCACGCGAGCTCGCCATAAACCGGAAGACTGATCGCGACGACTCGGCTGACCGGAAGAGTGAACTCCGGTAGTGATGCGACGAGCACGCTGTAACTCGCTCCGACCGACCAACCAGCCAACACGACGGGAGCTTTGCTGTCGACGCCTGCTTGAGCGGTGGCAAGACGCGCGATCGTGTCGTAGTCGCGCGTGACTTCTTCGGGCGCCAGAGGATGTTGCGGAGTCGCGAACGTCATCATGTATTCCTTGGCGTCGATGCCGACGACGGTAATGCCGGTCGAAGCGATGTGCGCGGCAACGTCAGCGCAAAACGGACTCCAACCTCCATCACCGCTTGTGAAGATCACCAGCGGTTGATTCGCGGCGTTCTCCTGTTGATAGAGCTGAAGATGAAGTGGCTTATCACTGCGAATCGTCGCTGGAAGAACGGAATGTTTGACTTCGTGCGAGAGTTCTTCGTGCGTGACATGGTGATAAAAGCCGTGGTACCACCTCACTGCGTAGACAGAGACTGAGCAAACAACAAGTAACACCACAACAATCAGCTTCTTGCCTGCTTTCATACGTTCAGTCCGTGTTTGTCCGTGTAATCCGTGGCAGTTCTCTCATCCACGCAACCGCACCACCGAGCGCCGCATAAAACTCTTCACGCGCACCGCTGAACCGGTGATTACTCGCCTTGATCAGCACATACTTCTTCGGATCTTTCGCCGTCTCAAACAACATGTTGCCGACCCTCTGCGGACTCGCCGTGTCAGACGTGCTTTGGATCATCACCAGCGGCACGGGCGCGATCTGCGCGAGCACATCCTGACTGCGAAACCCGTAAAGCGCGTTTGTTTCGTTGTTCAGGTTGGCGTGATTCGCGCCGAGACCGCTGACGAGTTGGTTCTGCTTCGGCAAGCCGATCGAAACGATACCGGCCCAGTTGGCCCGGGTCCGAGGATCCGAGCCAACCGCTATTGCAAAGCCGGCGCCGAGCGACCAGCCGTAAACATAAACCGGTGTTGCCGTATCAACCTTCGCATAAACGCGCAACGCTCGCGCGACGTCCGCGTAATCGCGCGCGAGTTGATCGATCTTGAGCGGATTCTGCGGCGAAGAGAACTCGCGCAGGTAAACCTTCGAATCGATTCCCGCAACGGCAAACCCGAGATGGGCCAACTGCTGTGCGGTGCGCGGTGCGAGTCCGCGCCAACCGCCATCGCCACACGCATAGATCGCCGGTATCGCGGGACCGTCATTGCGCGGGCGATAAAAATGTACCTTGAACTGTTGCTCTCGGACGCTGACGTCGCGATCTTCAGTGACAACGTCGGGCCACGTCTTCATGTCGTCAGGGTCGTAGTGATCCGGCGGCGGCACAGGCTCCTGCGCGCCGACCCGAATAGAACCCGCTACGACGACAACGAAGACAGCAACGCCCAACAGAATCCAATGATGAATGATGCGGCGTATTTCCATGTTTTGACCCTGTCCAGAAAGCCTTTGCGCCCGAGCACCATTTCGAGCGAGAGCGCGTTGCGCACCTGAATCACCGCGTAAAGCATCTGGAACGACATCCGGCGTTGATTGAAACAGAAGTAACGCGGTTCCCAGACGTGCGGGTGATACTTCGCTTTGTAACGATAGAGCAGTTTGAAGTCGTAATTCAGGTTCACTCGTTCGTAGACGAAGCGCATCAGCCGCGCCAGCACCGGATGATTTTCCAGGTCGGGATCGTCCAGCAATGCCAGCGGCGCAAGCCCCATTGACGCCATGCGATAGCCCTCTCCCCGCAAGAGGCGAAGGATCTCTGTGGTTAGGAGCTCCATCGTTCCACGCACAGCATCCGGCCTGCGCCGCGTTACATCGAGGTAATATCCACTGCTTCCGTAAATCGGTTCGCAAACAATGAATCCCTCGATCCGTCCATTTCCGTTTCCCGAACGCGCGATGAAATAGCGTTTGGCTGACGGATGGTCCAAGCCCAACGAACCGAGCACAAATCCGAGTTCGTGATTGCCTTTGCCTTTCAACCACTCCGCTGAGATCTCGCGCAACTCGTTGTTGATTTTCTCTGCGTCGCGAGCACACGGGTCATGCTCGCTGACGACAACTCCGGCGCGTCGCGCTTTGTTAGTAGCCGCTCGCACCAGTTCCATCTGGCCACCGGCAAGTGTGAAGCGGTCGAGGTTGAATATCGCTTCCTTGCCGATCTGTACGTCTGCAAAACCCTCTTGTCGAAACGCGTCCAACGTCGACGGCGAAACCTGATACGCACCGACCGGCCGCATCATGGCGCTAGTAAAATCGTGTATGAGCCGGCGCGTCTGCTGCGGCGCGCATACCGGATCGCCCGCGATCAGCGCTACTCCGGCGCTGACCTGATAGGCGATAAATCCATCCACGCCAGGTGACGTGAAATAGGATTTTGGTCCTTCGAGCAACACATACGAGTTTGAACTAGTGCCATAACGCCGGACCCACGAGTCGAGTTTCGCTTCGGGTACTTGCATAAGTTTAAGAGCCACGGATTTTCACCGACTAACACCGATCAATCCGTGTTACCAACTCAGGTGGTTGCGCTTGTAGTGCCGGTGATGCTTGCGATGATGGTGATGCTTCCAATAGTTCTTATCGTGATGTTTGGCAGCAGCGTTAGCCGTGCCCGACTGCAAACCTAAAGTTGCCGCACCAAGTAGCAACGCGCCTCCCAACACTAACGAGAATAATTTTTTCATGAGCTCTCCTTTCGGAAAGCGCTTTTGGCAACGACTATGCCAGCAGTAAATGAGTCGATTACCTCACTGTGAGGCCGATTTGGACCACCCGGAAGCGTGACAACTTTGTCCCGTCTACAAAACCGCCACACCCGAGGCGCGCCTAAACCAGCACAAAATATTGAAAGACTTCGCGGAGACGTTTGTGCATCGTGTGGGTTGGCATGGAACTCTTGCTGATCAAATACGGGCTCGTGGCTGTCTTCGTGGCGGCGATGCTGGAGGCCGACGTTATTCCGGTTCTGGTCGGAGTCGCGGCGCATCGCGGCTACTTCGATCCGCCTACAGCAGTTGTTGTTGCGAGTTTGGGCGCGCTCGCGGGTGACTGCGTCTGGTTTTACGTAGGACGAAGCGGCGCGATCGGCAAGAGCAAACTGCTGCTCCGGCTGCAAGCAAAAGCGGAGATCCTTTTTCAGCGCGTTGGTCACTGGCAGATACCCGCTTCACACATCATCTACGGAACGCGCATTGCGACGATGACATTCTTAGGAGCGCGAGGCTCAAAGGTTGGCAGATTCGTTGTGGTCGACGGAGTGTCGTGTTTAGCGTTGACGACACTTCTGTTCTGCCTGGGCTTCGCGCTCAGCGCGAGCGTTTCGATGATTTTGATCGACGTAAAGAGAGTAGAACTGGTGTTGCTCGTCGCGGTGGCGGTGTTCGCGCTTGTTTTTCATTTGCTGCAAAGGTTTGGACGAAGACTTGCGAAGATTTAAGCTCCACACCAAAACAACATTGCTGAGCTCCGCGATCATCGTGGCGATGCTGCTCGCGGCGCTGATGATCACGAGCGCGGCGATCGCCAACATCGAGCGCAGTGACGATCAAGCCGTCGCCGAGATACAGGCGCGCGATCTCGCGCAACACGTCAGCGACGCCGGTTCGCACGACGCGGCCACACTGGCGCGTTCTGCGACACTGATCAAAGGTTCGCATCCGAACATTGTCGGCGTGCGGATCTGGGAACTCTTAAACGGACAGTTCGTCGAACAAGCCGCAGCATCCGGTAGCGCGGCGCCAGGGCCGATACCCGACGACACGCAGAACGCGTTACGAGGCGGTGCTGCGGTTCGACACGTTTCATCGCCGGCAGGGTATCGGGTCTTTGCGAGTACTTTCGAAAACGGACGGCCGAGTGGCGCGGTCGAGATCGTTCAGCGTTTCGACAGCATCGGCGCAGTTGCGTTTCGTTATTTGAAGAGCGTCATCTGGATGTTCTTGGTTGTGATTGTTCTGGTCGTGCTCGGCACGTATTTCATGTTCCGGCAGTTGCAGTTGACGACGAAACTCGAGACCGAGAAGAGCATCCTGCGCGAACGCGTTCGTGACGCCACGATCGAATTGCAAAAACGAAATCAACAACTTCAGGAAACCAATCTCGAACTCTGGCACACAAACCGCCGCATGAACGAGCTCGGCCGTCTCGCAGCGGCCGGTCAAACAGCCGCGCACTTCGCGCACGAGGTCGGAACGCCGCTCAACTTGATCAGCGGACACGTGCAGTTACTGCGATCCGATCTCGATCGCGATCCGCGCGATGCCGAGTCGCGCATAAAAACCATCAGCGCGCAGATCGAACGCATCGAGCGAATCGTGCGCCGCATGCTCGACAAGACGCGCTTCGAAACAGAGCTTTCGCCAGTCGATTTGAATGCGGTGTTGCGCAAGTTGTGCGATGCGATGTCTCCCGCGTTCGACAAACGCAACATCCGTTTGGTGGAAACGTTCGCGGACAAACTTCCGCTGATGGCCGGTTCGTCGGATCGGTTGCAGCAACTGTTTCTCAACCTGATGAATAACAGTCTCGATGCAATGTCGGAAGGTGGCGAGATTCAGGTTCGCACGGCCGTCGAAGGCAAGCCCGGCAAAGCGCAACGAATCGTCGTCG
>DATELP010000066.1:0-6903 GCA_035276425.1 Pyrinomonadaceae bacterium | reverse complement strand
CATGGCATTGCTTCATCCGCTCGACGCACAGTCGCTTGAACTCCTCCGAATGTCGTCGCACTCGTCTCTTCGCCACTTCACAGCTCCTTTCTGCCTATGTGTGCCTATAACGAGTGTCTCAATCCAGGGGTTCAGTCCAAGACACAAGAGGCACAAAAAGAAGTTAGACAGGAAAGGCGTCCTGATAACTCCCTTTTACTTTTTGTGCCTCTTGTGCCTTTTGTGCTTCTTTGTGGCAAACGGGCTAAACAATTAACCCGAACGCGCGGACGGGGAAGGTGCCGAAGTTTTTGATCTTTACGGGGACGGCGAAGAATTTGAAGCCGGTGTCCGGAAGGTCGCTGAGGCCGCAGAGGTGTTCGACAACGGGGATGTCGTGGCCGAGCAGGATGGAGTGCGCGGGGCGTGACGGGTCGGAGGTCGAGTCGATGTTGTATGAGTCGATGCCGACGAGTGTGGCGCCGTTCTTCGCCAGGTAGTCCGCGCCGTCTGCGGTAAGGAACGGATGATTGCCGCTCGAGTATTCTTCGGTGCGCCAGTGACGGTCCCAACCCGTGTGAAGCAGCACGGCTTTATTTTTGACTTCTAATCCGTCGAACAAATCCGCACTAATCTCCGTCTCTTTACACCTCACCACCAGGCCCTCAAGATTAGCAACGGAATACAGATCAAGCCCGGCGAGATCGCGGCCGCGTGCGTAACGGTGAAACGGTGTATCGAGATATGTGCCGGTGTTCGCGACCATCGCGATCTTACCGATGTGAAACTCAGTGCCGGGCGCGTAAACGTTTCGCGAGTCTTCACGTGTGAGATGGTCCGTGATCACCGGCGCGGGTAAACCTTTGTAAGTGATCATGCCGTCTTCGATGGTGTGACAAACGTCGATCAGTTCAAACTCTCGCGACATCAGTTCCTCCTCAACCAACCTTCTGCACCAATACTTGAAAACTGGACGCCATTCCGCCGGGCAAGATCATCTCCCGCGCATCGGTCGTCAACCGCAGCTTATCCGCCTCCGTGTCAATCCGTGTCAATCTGTGGCTCAACTCTTCCAACAACCCGTGCCGTAGCAGAAAGCGATCCTGTGAATCAAACTCCACCACTCGCAACCCGAGACGTTCGCCAGTGGCCCGCACCTGCGTCCAGTTCACGCTGCTGGTGATGTCGTGCTCACCGGGCACGAGCAATACGTTGTCAACGAACTTGTGTCGCGAAAAGGCGCGCAACGTTCCCTCCGGTCTTAAGGTTGGATCGTACAGTTCAGACGCTTCGGCGCCATAATCGACAGTGATCACATATCCGCGTTTTAGTTTGGTAGCGAGCGATGCTAACCAGTCGTCAATCGCGAGGTTTACTTCGATGATCTGTCCCGGAGAAAGCTCAATCGAATGTTCTTCGAGAAACTGAGTAAGGCGCGGGGTTGAAAGCGGGCCGACCTCCAAAACGAAGCTACCATTTGGGTCCAACGCGACATAAAACTCACCTTCAGGAACCACACGGTGTACTGGAAATGCGTCCAGCAGCTCGTTGGAGAAGTACAGACAGGGATCTGACGGATCGGGGAGTACATCGTGAATCTCGTTAATTAAATAATGCGTCGCTTCGAATACGCGCGGATAAGATTCATCAAGCGTGCGCTGCACACGCTGCGCAAAGGTCCCGTCGCCTGCGCCACCCTCGATGATGGTCCATTGCGAAGGTTGACCGAGCTTATCGTAAAGCTTCGCAAAATAACGGGCAAAGGTCGCTGCAAACAGTTCACTGCGTTCGGGACTGGTGCGGTAATCACCTTCCCTGCCCCAACGCTGCAAATCGCGACGGCTGTAGTAACCAAACTCCGGATCGTAAAGCGCCGCCTCCATCCAGTCACGAAACGTGATCGGACCACGCGCGCGAATCAATTCTCTCAGTCGTTCGGCTAACAACTACCGCTCTGTACGATCTTCTTTGTCGAGTAAACGGGTGGTATTTTCAGTGACACTCGGCGGATTCGCCAACTCCGCGGTGTTTGGCTTGCGCCACGCGGAAGGCCCACGCGCCGGTGGCGGTGGTAACGCAGTGTGTTGTCGTGGTGATGCAAACTGCGGCGGCGCAGAAACCGGCGGTGGTCCATACGTCGGATAGCGCCGCGGCGCGCCTTCTTCAAACAGCGCCGCGTAGAGCATTCTAAACGGACCGCCGATGAAACAGATGATCGCCGCGAGCGCCGCGAGAATCTGCGGAAATGCCGCGTTTGAGAAACTCGCAATCACTCCCAGAATCGGAACAATCACCGCGCCCGAGAGCAACAAGATTGCGCCCTGTTTGACGCCTTTGCGCCGTGGTGAGATCTGTACCGGCTCATCAGACTGGTGATAAACCGGCAGCATCCCGCCGGTTCCCAGCAAATGAATCACGCCATCCAGTGGGAAACCACAGCGAGAACAAAACCTCACCATTCCCGTAGCCTGTTGCTGACCGCATTGCGGACAATACATGGAGATCGTTCCTCGCCAACGGAGTCTTACGACGCGGTAGATAATACCCCGTTGAGCGCCGTCACGGGAAAAGCATTTTTACAGTGGCCACGGAACGGCCGTGATAGTCGCTGGCCTTCATGAGTGTTTCGAGCAGCAGGGCGAAGAGTTGCTGCGGCTCGCCGGATGGTCCGGAGATGTATTTCGTGAGGTCACGATCGCTCGCAATCGACTTAAACGCCCTGGCGCGTGCGGCGTCGACTTCCGACAAATACTCGGTCACGAGTTCGGGAGTCGAGAGACTTTCCGGCAGGGTCCATTCAAACGGATCGTCCCAGAGGTTCGCAGTCAAACCACCAAAAGTCTGTTCGAGCGCCGCCGCGCTGCGCAGCACGTTTTCACCAATGCTAACGTGATGCGAGCGGCGGTAAAGCAGCTCGGGAGTGACTGAATTGACGAGTTGCTTGAGTGCGACAATTAAAATGCCACACTCAAGATCCAGGTGGTCCACAAGTGCGCGGGGAGAGTCGTGGTCCATTGAATGAGCGCGGGGTCACTTCCCTCGCGCGCGGCGATCCGTTTCTTCCAGCACCGTACCGTAATTTCGGCCGTTGAAATTGAACCCGCTGCGGAGGTAACCCTTCGTGCCGACCTGTGCGCCACGCGACGGAACGCCTCGCTTGGTGGCCACCCAAATCCGTCCGGTGCCGTCGTCGATTTCATAGGCGCCGATGCCTGCTGCGCCGTAGCTGTCAATGACGCGGCCGGCGATGCCGACTTCCTTGCCCTGATAGCGTCCGGGGTCGGCGTTGATCTTCGAGATATTGGTTTGGCTGGGACAGGCGGTAAAAAGAAGTGTCCCACTGAGAAGCGCTAACAAAACCGCTGACTTTCTCAATGCTGGCATGTGGTCTCCTTTAATGTTTGTCATCTCGGGAGAGGTCCGAATAATAACATGACAAGTACACAAGAAGCACAAAAGGCACAAGAGAAGTTATTGCAGGTAAACGTAAAAGTTTTCTTTTATGCTTCTTGTGCCTCTTGTGCCTTTTTGTGGCTCACTTTCCGAACCAGCCGATGGGCTTGCCTGAAAGATCGACCCAAACGCTCTTCACCTGCGTGTAGAGGTCGAGCGCGTGACGGCCCATCTCGCGGCCGTAGCCGGACTGTTTGTAACCACCAAAGGGAGACGCTGCATTGAACATATTGAACGTGTTGATCCAAACGACGCCCGCCTTGATCTCGCGCGCAAAACGATGCGCGCGCGTGATGTCGCGCGTCCAGATTCCCGCGGACAGACCGTAGATCGTGTCGTTTGCCTGCTTGATCAGATCGTCTTCGTCTTTGAATGTGATCACCGAGACCACTGGTCCAAAGATCTCTTCCTGCGCCACGCGCATGTCGTTCTTCACGTCGTCGAAGATCGTCGGCGTGAAGAAGTAACCGCGCTGAAACGAGCCTTCGAGCTGTGGCGACGCACCACCGGTAACAACAGCAGCGCCTTCACCGCGCGCGATGTCGACGTAGCCCTTGATCCGGTTCAGTTGCTCTTCCGAGACTTGCGGTCCCATCTGCGTGGCTTTGTTTGTCGGGTCGCCGACAACAATCTTGCTCGCCTTCTCGCTAAGCTTGCTGACAAACTCGTCTTTGACAGACTCTTCAACAAACAACCGCGAACCAGCACAACACACTTGTCCCTGGTTGTAGAAGATTCCCATCATCGCGCCGGCGACGGCCTGTTCGAGATCCGAATCCGCGAAAACGATGTTCGGGGCTTTACCGCCAAGCTCAAGAGAAACTTTGGTAAGGTTCTCCGCGGCTGACTTCGCGATCAGTTTTCCGACTTCAGTTGAACCGGTGAACGCGATCTTGTCGATGCCCGGATGCGATGCGAGCGCAGCGCCCGCAGTTTCGCCGTAACCGGGAACGATGTTCACAACGCCTTCCGGAAAACCCGCTTCCTGGATCAACTTGCCGAGTTCCATCGCACCGACCGGCGTCTGTTCGGCGGGTTTAAGAACGACCGTGTTGCCCGCAGCGAGTGCAGGCGCGAGTTTCCACGCCGCCATTAACAACGGGAAGTTCCACGGAATGATCTGGCCGCAGACTCCGATCGGTTCGCGCAACGTGTAGTTGAACATCCGCCCCGGAACAGGAATCGTTTCGCCTTCGATCTTGGTGGCCCAACCGGCGAAGTATTCGAAGTTCTCGACAACCTGAGGTATATCGACGTAAAGCGATTCTTTGATCGGTTTGCCGTTGTCGGCGGTTTCGATCGCGGCGAGTTCCGCGGCGTGCTGTTCGATGAGTTGCGACAGTTTGTAAAGCAATCGACCGCGATCGCGCGCGCTCATCTTGGACCATTTGCCTTCGAACGCACGTCGAGCTGACGCGACAGCCTTATCAATGTCTGCTTTATCCGCTTCCGCAACCTCGGCGAGTGGCTCGCCCGTGGCCGGATTTGGTGTCGTGAACGTTTTTTTTGATTCCGAGTCGACCCACTGGCCGTCGATCAAAAGTTGATACGTGCGTGGTGAATTGTTTTGCGCTGGTTCTGCCGTTGACATTAGTGCTCCTCGTTAAAACTCTGTCGTGCCTGCGAGTAATTGTCTTAACACGAACGGAAGTATGCCGCCGTGCTTGTAGTAATCGACCTCGATTGGCGTGTCGATTCGTAAGATTACCGGGACTTCCTCAACCGCGCCGCTCTTGCGATGAATCACGAGCGTGATCTCTTCACGCGGTTCGATTCCGTCGCCAATGCCAAACAGGTCGAACCGCTCGCTGCCGTCGAGCCGGAGCGAAGCCGCGTTCGTGTCGTCTTTGAACTGACACGGCAACACGCCCATGCCCACCAGATTGCTGCGATGGATACGTTCAAAACTCTGCGCGACGACTGCTTTCACGCCGAGCAAACGCGTTCCTTTCGCGGCCCAGTCGCGCGAGCTTCCGGTGCCGTATTCCTGACCCGCGACGATCACGAGCGGCACGCCTTCCTCCTGGTAGCGCATCGCCGCGTCGTAAATGCTTATGCGTTCTTCGCTGGGATGATGAATCGTGACGCCGCCTTCGACGCCCGGAACCATCAGGTTCTTAATCCGCACGTTGGCAAAAGTGCCACGCACCATCACCTCGTGATTGCCACGCCGCGCGCCGTAGCTGTTGAAGTCTTTGATATCGACGCCCTGTTCCTGCAAATACAAACCGGCGGGCGACGAAGGTTTGATCGCGCCGGCAGGACTGATGTGGTCCGTCGTCACTGAATCACCAAAAATCGCGAGTGGACGCGCGCCTTTCACGTCAGACAAGGGTTCGAGATAGCTGTGAAAGTTCTCGAAGTAAGGAGGTTCGCGAATGTAAGTCGACGCCGGTTCCCAGTCGTAAAGGTTTCCCGTGGTGGTCGTAATGTCGTTCCACATCGGGTTCTGTTCCGCGAAGTTGCTGTAGAGACGCTGATACGTTTCCGGATCGAACGCCGCACGCGTGACTTCCTTGACTTCGTCCATCGTGGGCCACAGATCGCGCAAGTAAACGTCTTCACCTTCGCTGCCGGTGCCGATTGGATCGCTCGACAAATCGAGGTCGATCCGTCCAGCGAGTGCGAAAGCGACAACCAATGGCGGGCTCATCAAAAAGTTAGCCTTGATTGATTGATGCACGCGCGCTTCGAAATTTCGATTGCCCGACAAGACGGAAACGCCGACGACGTCTCGCTCGGTCACAACCTGTTCGATCGCCGGATCGAGCGGACCGGAGTTGCCGATGCACGTCGTGCAACCATAGCCGACGAGATTGAAGCCGAGCTGGTTCAGGTAAGTTTGCAAACCGGTGCGTTCGAGATAATCAGTCACCACGCGCGAACCGGGCGCGAGTGAATTCTTCACTTTCGGACTGATACTTAAACCACGTTCGACAGCTTTCTTCGCCAACAGTCCCGCGGCCAGCATCACACTCGGATTTGAGGTGTTCGTACACGACGTGATCGCGGCGATTAACACGTCGCCATGGCCCAACAGCTCGTCGCCTGTGGGAAACTCATCTTCCGGAATTTCCGGAACGATGTCGGGCGTCGGACGGTTGTTGACCATTTCCGTTTCCGTCCAGACGCTCGTCTCTTTCTCGCTGACGTGGTTTTCGACGGCTTGCGGAACAGTTTCCGGACGCTGCTCGCCGCCGCCGGCAACGTATCGCTGCCGATCCGCGCCGATCTTCACGTGGTAACGCGTCCAAAGATCGTCTTCAGTCTTGCCGTAACCGCCTTCGTTCGCCGGCTTCAGCATCAATTGGGTGAACTGATCCTTCAACTTCGGCAGCTCGATGCGATCCTGCGGCCGCTTCGGTCCCGCAACACTCGGCGTGATCGACGCGAGATCGAGATCGAAGACCACGCTGTAGTCACATTCGCCCTGCTTCGGCATGCCAAACATGCCCTGCGCTTTGTAATACG
>DATELP010000065.1:0-2781 GCA_035276425.1 Pyrinomonadaceae bacterium | reverse complement strand
ACGACAGGCTCATTCATCCTGCGAGGGCTTTGAACGTAGCCGTTTGATTTCTGAGCGGCGTGCTTTCGCCTCCAGCGTGCGCTTTTTTGCGCTACGAGGGGTCTTCGTGGGCACGCGTTTCCTGGGACGAAAATTCAACCGCGCGACCTTGTCGCGAAGCTGCTGTAGACAGATCGCCTTATTTCGATGCTGACTTCGCTCCTGCTGTGAGCTGACGACGACGCCTGAAGGAACGTGCTTCAGGCGAACCGCGCTTTCCGTCTTGTTGACGTGCTGTCCTCCTGGTCCACTCGAACGGAAAGTCTCGACCTCGCATTCACGCAACAAATCCGCGTCCGATTCAGGCAGTATGATCATCTTGAGTTATCTGTCTCAACGCCGCGCGCGCGACTTGATCACATCGCCGAGTGCATCCGGCTTGGTGTTGTCGCGTTCGAGATGTGGATATCGTTCTCCATCGTGGTAGTTCAATTTGTACGTTTCCTGGAAACTACCGTTTTCAACCAGCAACTCCAGCGGAGCAGTGCTGGACTTCGCCGTAACGATCGCGTCGTGCAGCACATCACTGGACCACGCCCGCCCGTTGACGGAAATTATTTTCATTCCGGGCGCCAATCCCGCTTTGAACGCCACCAGATTCGGATTGACGTCCATCACCGTTCCGTCTTCTTTCAATAACATGCCAAGCGAGTACGAAAGATCGACACTCTTGCGCGCATGGTCAGCGATACGAATCTGCGTGTTGGGCTTGTCGGTATAAACGAGTTTCCAGCCGCCGTTTGTGATGCCGCCAAGCGGCGCGTGCGGATTGATCGCGTTTACGCGCGCGTTCAAAAAACTACGCCAATCGTATGGCGTGACTTCGTTGAGCGTATTCACTACATCGTCGAAGGTATAACTTTTGACCGCCGGACCGGTGTCCCCGCCGCCATGAAAGCGCCGGCAGAAATCGTCGAGCGAGAGCTTGCCGTTGCTTCGCGTTCTGATTAGCACATCCGCGTCGAGCCAGATCAGCGAACCTTCGTCATAATAATCAACCCGACGGCGATAATTCATCCACGCTCGCGGTGATGGATACGTATACTGGACCGCGATTGCTGTATCCACTAACGGACGCCATTGGCGGCCCGACTGGTTCTCGAATTCAGCCGCAACGGCCGCCATCGCATCACGAAAATTTTCCGCGGTCCAGAGACCACTGCGGGTAGGCAGCACTCTACCAAGATACTCTGTCAGACCTTCGTAAACCCACAACAACTCGCCGCGCATCGGCTGTTCGAAGTCAGGTGTCGCGAGTCCAGCCGGACGGCGATACTTGCCATTCCACGAGTGGGCATATTCATGGCCCATCAAGTCGGCAAAGTCGAGTAGTTCGAGTTCGTCGCTGAACGCTTTTTCGCCGACGCCATCTTCGCTGGATTCGTGATGCTCCAGTCCTTCACTCCCACCGTGATCGCTCAGCGTTACAAGAAATTTGTAGCTTCTGTAATGACGCGCGCCAAACAACGCATAAGCTTCCTGCACGAGTGCCCGCAAGCCTGTTAACGTTTCGGGCTTCATCTCGAGCGCCTGAGTCGTGTCAGCCATGATGTCGATCTCGTGCATCATTCCCGTGGAGGTGAGCGGAAGTTTGCGGAAGTTCGCACCGATGATCGCCGGAGAATCTACGAGTTGCGTAAGTGAGACTTCTTTGAATTGAAATTCATTCTTGTTCTCACTCGCGACAGGCAAAGCAGATGCAAACTGCCACCCCGTCGGCAACTTCAACGATGCTTTGACAAGGACCGCATCGCTATTCATTCCCTGCGGGTAAACGAGCACACGGTTCCATTTGATGCGCGCGAGCTTCGCGCTCGCAGTTGTTTCCGGCTCCGAAGCGTCGTCGAGTGTGACGTCGAGAAGTGTCACGCCCTGCGGAATCTCGCAGTGAAACGCAAACATCTCTACGTCGTCGCGCCGCCACGGAATCGGTTTGCCGTCGGCGCTCAGCTTCAACCCCACGAGATCGTTGATTGGACCAGTCGGACTGTGTTCGCCGGGAATCCACTTCGGATAGAAGAGCGTCAGCGGCCCCGGCTTAACCGGAATCGTGAGTTTGCTATGAACAATATTCCGCGCCGCGTCGGTGGCATCGACGCTGAGCGTCATTGCTGTTTGAGCAAAAGCGGAGACACTGGCGAGAAACAGGATTATGACAATGCTAAAGGTTCGAATAGGTTTCATGAACCTATTGAACCAAGAACTATGCACCACGAACAAATCGGGGTCACGGTGTGAGGTCGTTTACCGAGTGCGTAAAAAGGGCGAGGTTGAGAAAACCACCCTCGCCCCTTCGCCTGTCGCGTTAATTATCGAACCTAGTCTTGCTTCGTGGGTTCAAGGATGGTTCGCGAATTCGGTGTTTGCCGAAGCTGGGCCGGAGGATTGAACCTGGGAACGTCCTCTTTCAACTTACTCTCAAGCGCCTTATCGAGTGCCTTCGTGTTCGTGCTGAGCACACGCGCCATCTTGAAGAACACATCTGTCTGATCGAAGTAGCCGAAGAAGAGCAACGCGCCGGGACCTTCAGCAGTAATCGGAACGGAGGAGCCGGTGTGATTTCCCGTGCGATAACCGACACCAATCTTGAAGCGATTGAGGTTTTCGGGATAACGATCGTCGTTGGCATCTTCGTAATCCGGAAAGCCGCCCACTTCGCCAGGGTTATTGCCTGCGGCTGGAGCCGGCGCCGGCGGGCCGCCGTTTGGATACGAACTGTTGCTGCGCACGTTGGGAATGACG
>DATELP010000064.1:0-9996 GCA_035276425.1 Pyrinomonadaceae bacterium | reverse complement strand
ACAAAACTGGCAGGTTTAAGAGCCGCACAAGATAACACACGCCCTTAGTTCCGGCAAAATTCAGCCACAGATCTGCGTCTGTCTGTGGCTGAAACCTTACTTGTACTAGCGTCGTAGTACAACCAGAAATGTCCGAGATGTTCTCATTGAGCCCTTCGCACCCGATGCCGCTCTACGCGCAACTGACGCGCGCGATCCAGTTCGCGATCGCTACGGGGCGGCTGCGGGTCGGGGAGCAACTGCCAACCGTCCGACAGTTGGCGGTGGAGCTGCGCGTGAATGCCAACACGGTCGCCAAGGTCTACACCGAGCTGGAACGCTCCGGCATCCTCGAAACACGAAGAGGCGTGGGAACATTTGTGAGCGCCCGCCATTTCGCCGCAAATCATCACGAAGAACACGAAAAACACCTGCAAGAGCTTGTCGATCGGTTTGTCGAAGAAGCCGGAGCGATGGGCTTTTCCGTCGATGACTTGCTTGATCAACTTCAAAGCCGGCGCACAAAGGAGACGAAAATCAATGTCTAGTCCTATAACCAGCCTGATCCAAACCAGGAGTAGTTTGCCCGCGGTCGAGACACAACGCCTGAACGTAGTTTCTGCCGTGAGTTTTCTCCTGCCGGCACTGCTCGGCGGTCTGGCAACGTGGGCGACGTTCAATTTCGCGCCGCTCGTCATCGGCATTCTGCTCGGTCTGTTGCTGGCGCAAGCGCCGAAAGTCGCGCGGCAATGGGAACGAGCGGTGGTGCTGCGTTTGGGCCGGTACGTCGGTCTGCGTGGTCCGGGTTTGTTCTGGATCATTCCGTTTGTCGATACGGTGTCCGCGTGGATAGACCAACGCGTGATCACGACCAGCTTCGCCGCTGAAGAAACGCTGACGTCAGATACTGTTCCGGTGAACGTCGACGCAGTGCTCTTCTGGGTGGTCTACGATCCTGAGAAAGCCGCACTCGAAGTGCAGAACTATCCGCAAGCGGTTAGCTGGGCCGCGCAAACAGCGTTGCGCGACATCATCGGCCGCACGTCGCTGACGGATCTTCTGCGTGGCCGCGAACGGATCGAGGAAGAGTTGCAGCAGTTGATCGACGAACGTTCGAACCCGTGGGGCGTGACGGTGCAGTCAGTGGAGATGCGCGACGTGATCATTCCAGCGGCGTTGCAGGACGCGATGTCGCGCGAAGCGCAGGCCGCACGCGAGAAACAGGCGCGGATCATTTTGGGCCAGGCGGAAGTCGAGATCGCCAACTCGTTTGAAATCGCCGCTCGGTCTTATCGCGACAATCCGACGGCGCTGCATCTGCGCGCGATGAACATGTTGTATGAAGGCTTGAAGGAAAAAGGCGCCCTGATGCTCGTCCCGAGCAGCGCGGTGGAATCTATGGGGATGGGTGGTTTGCTGGGCGCAGCTGCACTCCGCCAGCAGAGCTTAACGGGAAGCGATGAAGTGCCTGAGTAAGCCGCTGCGACGAGCCTTACGATTGCGAGAACAGCGTTGAGTTGTTCTCGCAATGACTTCGGTACCAAATCAAAGGTTAACTTCTTGTCAGAAGCCCTAGCGCAACCTATTATGGCTGCGTATGCCGATTCAAACAGTCAACCTCGAGGAAGCCAAAGATCATTTCTTCGACTTGATCGCGACGACCGCGAAAGGCGGCGAAGTTATCATCGTCAATAATGGCAAAGCTCTGGCTCGTTTGATTCCCGCTACGGACCCGACGGCATATCAAGCTCATCCACCGACAGCGACCGAATTCTCCGCCGATGATGACCCGTTAGCATGGGATGCTGATGGTTGGGAGAACGTCACGTGAAACGTGGCGAGATTCGCTGGTACACTTTTCGACATCCAGATAAACGCCGGCCGGTTTTGATCCTCACGCGCGATGAAATCATCGATCAGTTGAACGAAATCATCGTTGTCCCTGTAACGAACTATTCGCGGCTTGACCACCGAGGTCGTTCTGACCACGGATGACGGCATGCCCGTTACCTGCGCGCTGAATTTCGATCACATCTCACTCGCGCAACGTGATCGCATCTCCAGCGTTATCTGTCATTTTCCTGATAGTCGATGGCCGGAAGTTCAGAGGGCATTAATGATTGCGTGCGGTTTCGGTGGTGGAGAATAGCCCTGCGATGAAGTGCCGGAATAGGTCTTATTGAGAATAGGTCCTATAGGACTGATAGGACCTATACTGAACTCTAGCCTCCAGCTAGAGTTCAGGATCGATCCTGATCTTCATTCGCTGTAGCACTTGCAGGTCTTCTTCAGTGAGATTGAGGCTTGCGGCTTCGTTCTCTTGATCGTCGTCGCCGGCGTGGGGCCGCAACCCAATCTCGAGCCGCAACGTCAGCTCCATTTCGTAACCCGCCTCGCGTAGACGCTCGATCGCCTCAGCCACTTTTGTCGAATTCTCGACTGACTCGTTGATCGCGCTGCCAATCTCGCGAACTATCTCTTTTGCCTCGTCATCGATTTCCAAAGTGCGAGTATGCTACGCGAAATTAGCAACGACTACAATTCCCAATCGGCAATCGTCAATCAACAATGATAGACTCTCACAACAAATGTACGGAACCATCGGCATTCTAACAGGGGGCGGCGATGCGCCGGGTCTCAATGCAGTGATTCGCGCGGTGGTCAAAACCGCGACGTGCGAACACGGCATGCGCGTCATCGGTGTCGAGGACGGCTTCGAAGGACTCCTCGGCGCCACTAAAACCCGGCTCTTGTCTCCCAGCGAAGTGCGCGGTCTGCTGCCCCGCGGCGGCACGATTCTCGGCACACGCAACCGCGGCGCATTTGTCGAACGCGCCAGAGAAGGCGGCAAGCGCAGCGTCGAAGACGTTTACCAGGAAGCCATCTCCAACATGCGCGTGCTCGGTATCGACGCGCTCGTGGTCCTCGGCGGCGAAGGCACACTGACGATCGCAAACGAGTTTGATAAACGCGGCATTCGTGTCTGCGGCGTTCCCAAGACGATCGACAACGATCTCGCCTGCACAGAACTCACATTCGGTTTCGTCACTGCACTCGACATCGCCACCGAAGCACTCGACCGACTACACACGACTGCCGAGTCGCACGACCGCGTGATGATTCTCGAAGTGATGGGGCGTCACGCCGGTTGGATCGCGTTGCACTCCGGCATCGCGGGCGGCGCGGACGTGATTCTCATTCCGGAGATTCCGTTTTCACTGCAAACCGTGGCGGACAAGATTCGCGCACGCGATCAAGCCGGATCGAATTTTAGTATTATCGTCGTCGCTGAAGGCGCCATCGAGATCGGTCACGAACTGGTCTACCAGGACAAAGGCGACGAACTGCACTCGCCGCGACTCGGCGGCATCGGTCATCACCTGCAACGCGATCTCGAACAAGTTACCGGACGAGAAACGCGTTGCGTCATTCTGGGCCATCTACAACGCGGCGGACGGCCCAATGCTTTCGACCGCATGCTGGCGACAAACTTCGGCTCGTGCGCAGTGCGCGCACTCGCAAATGGCGAACACGGCGTGATGGTCGCGTTGCAAGCGGGCGACGTGGTCACGGTGCCGATAACGGAAGCTGTCAAGAACATCAAGAGTGTGCCCCCGAACGGCCAACTCGTCAGGACCGCGCGCGACACCGGAATTTCCTTTGGCGCTCCGGACGAAGCCAATTATCATAAGCCGCTGTAGAGAGGTTGAATCGTTGTCATCACCACAGGGAACTATCAAGGAAAAACTCCAGGGCGAACTCGACGAACTGGAAACTGAACTGCGCATCCACCTGCCGAAAGAGATCAAGCGCGCGCTCGAGTTTGGCGACTTGCGTGAGAACTCCGAATACCGCGCCGCGCTCGACCGGCAAAACGTGGTGAAGGCGCGGATTGTCGAACTGCGCCAGAGAATCAGCGAGATTGCTTCGATCGATCCGAACAAAGTGCCGCGCGACAAGGCTTCGTACGGCTCGACTCTGGTGCTGTTCGACGGCGAAAAGGACGAAGAAGTTACTTACCGGCTGGTCACGCCCGAGGAGAGCGACCCGGCGCAGGGATTAATCTCGACCACTTCGCCGGTCGGACGCAGTTTGATGGGTAAACAAGAGGGCGATGAGGTCACCGTGCGAACTCCGGCGGGCGCCCGTACGTTTGAGATTCGGAGTTTACGGACTCTGCACGACGATTTGGCAGCGGGTTCGGAAGGATAACGTTTCTGTGTAATCTGTGGACTTCCGACGGTTTTCAGGCATAATGCACATCCCGCGAACGAGGAGAAACGTAACCTAACACATGTTTGGGGCAAGTATCGGACGGGGAGCACAGCGGATTATCGATGCCATCGTGCGCTGGCTGGCCCTGGGACACATCAGTCCGAATGTTTTGACCGTTATCGGCGTTAGTCTAAACGTCGGTTGCGGTCTTCTCTTTGGTTTGGGCTGGTTTTTCTGGGCCGGAATCGCGCTGATTGTTGCGAATCTGTTTGACATGCTGGACGGCCAAGTGGCCCGTCTGTCGGGCCGGGTCACGCGGTTCGGCGGTTTTCTCGACTCGTCGTTGGACCGTCTGAGCGACATGGTGGTCTTTGTGGGCCTGATGGTCTTTTACGCCCGTGACCTTCCGTCGCATTCGACGCTCAACGTTTTTCTTGCTGGCGCCGGACTAATGGGCTCGGTTATGGTAAGCTACGCTAGCGCCCGGGCGGAGAGCTTGATTCCCAAGTGTGATGTAGGCTTTCTGCGCCGCCCAGAGCGGGTCGTACTCTTTATTATCGGAGCACTCAGCACTCATCCTGGTTCGACCAATTTCTTCGCCAATCGGATGCCGGCCGTTCTATGGGTTCTTGCGATCGGATCTTATTGGACCTTCGCCCACCGGATGTACCACACGTGGCGCGAACTGAACCGGGTAGAAATAAAAGCCGAGTCGCCTGAGGCTGCCGAAGCTGTTAACAGGTCTTACGGGACCAATCGGCCCTATACTGAAAGTCTTTCGAGGTAGAACCTTGACTATTTGTCCGTGCTGCGGCTTCAAGTTTCATGGAGCACTGAGCAGCGGTTGTAAACAGTGCGGCGCACGTGCCGTCGGCGAGCCACTTCCCAGGCCCGCGCACGAACTACCATCCTACGGCCGCGCCCTCGCTCTCTCGATCAGTGGTTCACTGATCGTTCTCGTCTTCCTCGTACAAACTGTTCTTTCAATGGTCCAGCGTGGAACCGGCTGGTTCGAGTTCTGGTCGTGGGCCGCGGCGGCTGAAACGGCCGCATGGAAATTGAAGTGGATCTCGATTCCGGTGATGTTCGTCACGCTGTGGTTCGGTGCGAAGCTTTATCGCTCGATCCGCCAGCAACCGGCGAGGTTTTGCGGAGCGAAGTACGCGCGCAGTGGACTGGTCGCTTCAGCGACAGTCGCGGTTTTGATTGCGCTGCTGATTGGCATCACGGTGCCGGCGCGTTTGCGTCAGCGCGACCTCGCGAAAGAAGCACAGATTCGCGCCGACTGGCACACGTTTGAAGCCGCCGCGCTCGAATACCAACGCCGTTACCACACTTATCCCGCTGACTTAAAAGACATTCGCGAGCGCATTCCGGATCCTTACGGCTCGATCGCCGAGTCGCTCAACAGAATCGATCCAAACGGCTACGCGCCTCGCGCTGAAGTGGCGGCAGCGAGTGAGAAATCGCGGCCGCTACGCAGCGGCATGGCCATTCGCAAAGTCTCGCTCTCCACTGCCGACGAAGATCTTCCGCCAGGTGGCCTCGTGTTTACCAAATTCGAACTGCGCCTGCCCGGTGAAGACAAGATCCTCGGAAACGAGGACGACTGGATCGGGCGCGATGGCGTGCTCGTGCGCTGGTCGGACGTTGCCAAAGGCGGCGCCGGTCGTTCGATTTCAGCAGGAGCCCTTCAACCCTAGCGACGCATGTCGTTTCTCGATCGTTTCCGCCGGAAAACTGAAGACGAAGCCTCACGTATCGCCCGTCTGTCAAAAACCGGACGCATGACCGACGGCAACATCATCGACGCACTTTCCGACCCCGACGGTAAGATCACTCAAGTCACTTACACCTACGAACTGGCCGGCGTGCTTTATGAGTCGTCGCAAACGCTCAGCATGCAGCAGCGACTGCACGAGGGAGACTACGTGCCCGGCAAACAGATCATCGTGCGCTACGATCCCCGCCAGCCGGCTAATTCAATTGTCGTTTGATCCGTGTACAATGCCACAAAGAGGCACAAAACGTTCCAAAAGATACTGCCTCCTTGTGCTTTTTCGTGGCTGATATGTTCCGCAAAGTCTTAATCGCCAACCGCGGCGAGATTGCCATTCGTATCATTCGCGCGTGCCGCGAGTTGGGTATCGCTACGGTGGCGGTCTATTCCGAACCGGACGCTGAGAGCCTGAACGTGCGTATGGCTGACGAAGCAGTGTGCATCGGTCCGGCTGCGTCGAGTCAGAGTTATTTGAACATCGCGGCGGTGGTCGGCGCGGCTGTTTCGACAAAGGCGGAAGCAGTTCATCCGGGTTATGGATTTCTGGCGGAGAACGCGGCGTTCGCGCGCGCCGTGAGTGAAGCGGGTTTGACGTTTATTGGCCCGCCGGCGGAAGCGATGGAAGTCATGGGCTCGAAGACGAGCGCGCGGCGCGCGGCGGTTGAGGCGGGCGTTTCGATCGTGCCGGGAACTGTTGAGGCGTTGAACTCTTTCGCGGAAGCGGAGCAGACTGCGGAGAAGTTTGGTTATCCGGTGATGTTGAAAGCCGCGGCAGGCGGCGGCGGCAAAGGCATGCGTCTCGTTTCCGACGCGCATGAACTACGATCAGCTTTTGAAACTGCGCAGACAGAAGCAGCGGCGGCGTTTGGTGACTCGTCGTTGTATCTCGAAAAGGCAGTTGAGCGGCCGCGGCACATCGAGATTCAGGTCTTCGCTGACAATCACGGCAACGTGGTCCATCTTGGCGAACGCGAGTGTTCGATCCAGCGCAGACATCAGAAAGTGATCGAAGAGTGTCCCTCGCCGATAAACGATCCCGACTTGCGGCAACGCATGGGCGACGCGGCGGTCAAGATCTCGCGCGCGGTGAATTACACCGGCGCGGGCACGGTTGAGTTTTTACTGTCTGACACGACGCGTGAGTTCTACTTTCTCGAGATGAACACGCGGCTACAGGTCGAACATCCCGTTACTGAACTCGTCGTAGGCCTCGATTTGGTGCGCGAACAATTTTCGGTGGCAGCCGGTGCACAGTTGTCGTTCACGCAGGAAGACGTGCGCTGGACTGGCCATGCGATCGAATGCCGCATCTACGCGGAGGATCCCGCGAACAACTTCTTCCCTTCACCGGGAACGATCACACACTTACAGGAGCCGCTCGGACCGGGCGTACGCGTTGACAGCGGCGTGCGACGGTTGTCGGAAGTATCCATTCACTACGATCCGATGATTGCGAAGCTCGCGGTGTGGGGCCGCACGCGCGATGAAGCGATCGATCGGTTACGGCGCGCGCTTGATGAATACGAGGTTGCGGGAATCACGACGACGTTGCCGTTCTTCCGCGAGATCGTGCGGGACCGGGAGTTTATCGACGCCCGGCTCGACACCGGATTTATTTCGCGTTTCAACGAACGCCGATCCCCGCCACAGATTTCCCGGGAGGACACGGACCTGGCAATCATCGCGGCGGCGCTTCACTATTCGAAACAGCAGCAACAACCGGCGCGTGTGCAAAACTCAGTAAGCAGATGGAAACTCTCAGCACGTGAAATTAAAAGCAATCATCGGTGAGACAGAAGAAGAGGTGGGATTAGAGCTCGACGGCGGAAGAGTGTCGGCACGGATAGGTGCGCGTTCTTACGAACTCGAAGCACGCGAGCTCGAACCCGGAAGTTATCTTTTCTTCATCGGCAACAAAGTGAGAGAGGTTCGGGTTGACGACACGATAAAAATCATCGATCCGCGGAGGTTGCGCAGTGGACAAAACTCCGGCGCGCATCATCACGGTGTCGCTCAGATCGTCGCACAGATGCCGGGGAAAGTGGTGAAGGTTCACGTCGAAGCCGGCGCGGAGGTTGAGAAAGGTGTTGGCGTGGTCGTGGTCGAAGCGATGAAGATGCAAAACGAGATGAAGTCGCCGCGCGCGGGCGTCGTGGTTTCGGTGAACGTGAAGTTGGGCGACACGGTGAACGCCGGCGACGTGCTGTTCGTGTTGGACTAGGGATTTATGCGGATTCTGCTTTGGGATATCGACGGAACGCTGATGCGATCGGTTCGCAACGGCGCGTACAAGGATTACACGATTCCGGTTTTGGAAGAGATCTTCGGCACGTCAGGACGTTTGGCGGAAATGCGCGTGTCGGGCATGACTGACTTGCAGATCATCTTCGAAGCGCTGGCGGAGTCTGATGTTTCGCAGGAACAGATCGTCGCGCAAGTCGATCTGTTGAGTACGCGGCTGACGGAAGAAGCGCGGCGCGTGACCGGCAACGGCGTGCAGTTTTTTCAATTGTTGCCTGGCGTGCGCGAGACGTTACAGGTGCTTCACGAACATCCGCGTTACCGTTCGGCGCTCTTGACCGGCAACATCAAGCCGATGGCCCAACTGAAGATGGAATTGATGGGTCTCGAACAGTTCTTTACTTTGCCCGGGGCGTTTGGCGAAGAGTCGCACATCCGCCGCGATCTTCCGGCGCTCGCCGCCGAACGCATCCGCAAACAACTTCAGCAAGACATCCCGGCAGAACACTTCATCGTCATCGGCGACACTCCGAACGACATCGACTGCGCGCGTCACTTCGGCGCTCGCGCCGTTGCCGTGGGCACCGGCCGCTTTTACTCACGCGAAGAGATTCTCGCCTGCGAACCGGACGCAGTTCTTCCCGACCTCTCCGACCCAAACCTCGTCTTGAGTACTCTGGAAAAACTCTAAGCCTCCCCTGATTACACAGAAATCTGCGTAATCTGTGGATTGCTTTCTAAATACGCTGAAAGCCTTTCAGGATGTCGTTCATCTTGAGACGCAAGATGATGGGGCGGCCGTGTGGGCAGGTCGTTGGTGATGAGGTCGTTAAAAGGCGATCGATTAGCCAGCGCATCTTTTCCGGCGTGAGCGACATGTTTACTTTGATGGCCGCGCGACAGGCGAGCGAGGCGGCGATTTCGTCGCGCAGCGTGTCGCGTGCGCTGGTTTTCTTTTCTGCGTCGACTGTGTCGAGTAGTTCGGAAAGCATGTTGCGCGCCTGGCCGGGTGGGAGATCTGCGGGCACGGCCTTGATGGCGACTGTGCGTCCTGAAAGACGCATTAAATCAAATCCGTAAACTTCAAACTCGGGCGCGAGTTGATCGAAAGCTGTTGCCTGCGCGGGCGTCAGATCGAATGTTTCCGGTACGAGGAGTTGCTGCGACTCCGTGCGGCGCTCGGCTTCGAGGGCGCGATATTTGTCGAAGAGAACGCGTTCGTGTGCGACGTGCTGATCGATCAACAGCAGACCTTCGTCGTCGGTGGCGATGATGAAGCTTTCCGAGAGTTGGCCCAGCGGGCGGATGTTTGTTGAGAGCGCTTCCGGGGTGACGGCGCTCGCTAGCTTCTCGGCGCTATCAAGCGGAGGAAGAACGGCCACGGATTTGACGGATGAAACACGGATCATTTCGTCAATATCACGTGCTATTTCATCTCCGGAAGGGATCGGGATCGCCGGCGGAGGAGGTGGAACGAACTCTATTCGCGGTTGTGGAGGAGTAAAAGAGACCGCTGCGCTCTGTGTCTGTATCTGTGGTGTCTGTGTTATCTGTGGCACATATTCGTTGCGAGCTAATGCCTCGCGCACAGCTTCACGGACCGCGTCCGCCACGGCTGCTGCGCGCCGGAAGCGCACTTCCGTTTTCGCCGGATGCACGTTCACGTCAACTTCCTCGAGCGGCGTCTCGATGAACAACAGCGCCGCCGGGTAGACGCCGTGCGGCAGGATCGATCGATACGCCTCCGTGAGCGCGCGTCCGATCATCCGATCGCGCACGAA
>DATELP010000063.1:0-3111 GCA_035276425.1 Pyrinomonadaceae bacterium | reverse complement strand
ACCGGACCGCGGGCGGCTCGCCCGCAGCTTAACGCCGCGTACCGTATGGTTCTTTGCGGGCGAGCCGCCCGCGCTCCAGTTTTCTGAAAATGGTTGAATAGCTGAGGTAAGTAGCGCATACTCAGGGGCAAATCTTGATTCTGGTTAGCGGAGGCGGGCCATGAAGCTAATCTTCGTTTTGCCGATTCTGTTGAGTCTCCTGATTCCTTACCAACTCCCCAGTTCGAATGAGGATTCGCCTTTGACCGTGGCTAATTTTAAATGGTCGCGTTCGCGTCGAACATTGGACACGCCGCCCGAGCAGGGTAACGCTCCGGCGCAAGCGATGATCCCGCAAAACAGAAACTTCGCCCGCAACGCGCGGATCAACGATCCGCAAGGCGTAAGAGATCCAAACGCCGACACGCTCGATGGACGCAGTGCGGCAATGGAAAAAAGCGTGGCGGAATCGCGCAGCACCAAACCGAAGTCAACTGACGGCTTTGCCTACAGAATCAAAGTTCAAAACCCCGGCACAAAGGTAGTAGAGATCGTCTTTTGGGAATATCAGTTTCACGATCCGGCGGATCCTTCGCTGGTCGCGCGCAGACAATTCTTGTGCGGCGTAAACATCGGCGCCGACAAGAGCAAAGAGCTCGAGGGTTTCAGCTTGTCTGGTCCCGGCGTTGTGAACGTCAACACGCTGGCGAACAAAACAGAGAATCCGTTCAAGGAAAAAGTCCTGATCAATCGGGTGGAGTATACGGACGGATCAATCTGGCAGAGAAAAAGCTGGAACATGGCCGAAGTCAAGACGAGCTATGAGCGCGTGTTACGTGAACAATGGACGCCCGGCATGTGCAAGGGTTTGTAACATGAACTAATGGAACCGCTGGAAGCCGTCAAACCAAAACTCCTCATCATTGATGATGAAGAGCAGATCAGACATCTGCTGATGGATCTGCTCAGCAGTCTTTACGACTGTTGTACGGCAAGCTCCGCCGAGGAAGCACTCGCCGCGCTTTCAGAACAAACGTTCGACCTGGTTATCAGCGACATCGACATGGGCCGCATGAGCGGTCTCGAACTCGTGCCGCGCGTTCACTCGTTGTCGCCCGACACGGTCGTCGTGATGATCAGCGGCAATCAGGACATCGAGTTTGCGATTCAGGCGTTGCGCGTCGGCGCTTTCGACTACATCACGAAGCCGATCGATCTGCGTCACGTCGAGGCTTCGGTTGAACGTGCGCTGAAACACAGCGAGCTGTTGAAAGAGAAGCGGCGTTATAAAGAACAACTCGAAGAGTTGCTGCAACAACGAACCGCGGAAGTCGATTGGCTTGCTTACTACGACACTGTTACGCAACTGCCGAATCGCGCGCTCTTCGAAGACCGGCTCACGCAAGCTTGTTCCATCGCTAAATCTTCAGACCAATCGCTGGGCGTGCTGTTTATCTCGCTCGATCAGTTTAAGAAAGTAAACGACTCGTTGGGACATGCACCGGGCGATAGTTTGTTGCGCGAGTTTGCGGAACGGTTGAAAAGCTGCATCAGCAAGTCAGACACTGTTGCGCGTTTCGGTAACGATGAGTTTGCGTTGCTCAAGACACAGATCGACGGCACTAACGATGTGATCGAGACGATCGGTTCGCTGTCGCAAGTGTTGAAGTTCTCGTTTGATCTGCCGGGTCACGAACTATACGCAACCGCGAGCGTCGGCGTGAGTATGTTTCCGATCGACGGCGAAGATTGTCACACGCTGCTGAAAAATGCCGGCGCCGCGCTTTACAAGGCAAAGAAATCCGGCGGCGCGAACTATCAATTCTTCACCGCGGACATGCACGAGCTCGCCACACGGCGGCTCGCACTCGAAACCAATCTCCGCCGCGCAATCCAGAACGAAGAGTTCCTTATTCACTATCAGCCGCGCGTTTCGGTTGATTCGTTGGCGATCACGGGTGTCGAGGCGCTCGTGCGCTGGCAACATCCGCAGTTTGGACTTGTGTCGCCGTCGGAGTTTATTCCGCTCGCGGAAGACACGGGTTTGATCGTGCCGATTGGTGAATGGGTGTTGCGGCAGGCGTGCGAACAGAATCGACGTTGGCAGGATCAGGGTTTCGCGCCCATACAAGTGGCGGTGAACATTTCCGGCCGCCAGTTTCACGATCGGGATCTGTCACAGACCGTGATTCGAATTCTCAACGAGTCGGGACTCGCGCCGAATCATCTCGAGTTGGAACTGACGGAAAGTTCCATCATGCAGAATGAGGAGTTCGCCGCGAACGTGCTGACGCGTTGGCGAAACATGGGCATCAACATCACCATCGACGACTTCGGCACCGGTGTATCTTCGCTGGCTTCGTTGAAACGTTTGCCGATCGGCGCGTTGAAGATCGACCAGTCGTTCGTGCGCGACACGAGCATCGACCCTGACGATGCGGCGATCGTGCTGGCCATCATCACACTTGCTCACAATCTGCGTTTGAGAGTCGTCGCGGAAGGCGTGGAGACAGAGGAACAGTTACGTTTTCTGCAATTGATGCGCTGCGACGAGATACAGGGTTACTTTTTCAGTAAACCCCTGCCCGCCGAAAAACTCGAGTCGTTATTCGACTCAGCCGTCACTAAAGGTACAAAAGTAACCTGACAGGATTTACAAGGTTAACAAGCTTAGTCTCCCCTTCAGTAAGACCATCCTGTCAATTGTGAAATCCTGTCAAAGTGTTCTGTTAACTATGAAACTCGAAACGTGCGACATCCGATTCGCCGAGGATCACTGTGTCGCCCGCGTTGAGCGCCGATTCAGTGACGCGCTCTGACTTCGGATCGTTGACGAACGTGCCGTTGCGCGAATTTTGATCTTCAATCACGACGCGGCCGTTCTTCACGCCAATCCACACATGCCGTTTCGAGATGCGCGGATCTCCGATCACGATTTGTGACGAACCACCGTCGCGGCCGATGTAGTCGCCATCGGCTCTGATCTGAAACTTCTGTCCTGACAACGGACCGGAAACAAACTGGATCATTCCGTAGTTCTTCGCGAAGGAATCCATGTCGGCCGTGATCGCCACGGTGCGCGAGAGGTCCACAGTCATTCCCTGATCGCCGCCCATCGGCATTGGCATCGGA
>DATELP010000062.1:0-12503 GCA_035276425.1 Pyrinomonadaceae bacterium | reverse complement strand
AAAGTCGGCGACAAAGAGAAGCTCGACGGTTTCAAGCGGCTGAACCGTTTTGTTCAAAACGTAGAAACCAACCTTGAACCCCAAGCCGACTTCGCCGCGCTAATTACTCACGAGCACAAAATCTCACCATCACTCGACGGCCGTTCCGTCTTCGACGACAACGAGCCAAAACGCACCTTCTATAACCCCCGGCAAAGATCATTGTTTTAGAATCAAGTTTTAACAAGTTCTGCATCAATTTGGCGGAGCGTTTGCTACTCTTTTCCGTCGACCCCCACCGAGAACCTTTGATTGCCCCGACACAATGAAATGGCTCGGAGTGTGCGCTGCACTTCGAAGAAAGCAACTTGAAGGAGCTAACTATGAACCGTAAGAGTTTTCACCCATCCGCTGTCGTGTGGGGCGCGGCGCTCGTGTTCGCACTCATGTCGGTAGCGATGGGTCAGGTTACGAACAGTCAACAAACCAATACACAAACTTCGACCGCCCAAAACACGTCGCTGCGTTCCGTGCCGGCGGGCTCAAAAATGAAGTTCAGGGGCGTCGTGATCACTAGGGACGCAGATATTTTCACGATCCGCGATCGCAGTCGCGCGGACTATCAGGTCGTAATTACTGACAATACCAGCATTAAAACGCACGGCGGATTTCTCCGCAGCGGCAAAAAGTATCCGGTTACCGACATTCTTCGCGGACTGATCGTGGAGGTTGAAGGCCGCGGCGATGGCCAGGGACAACTCGTCGCTGAGAAGATCAGGTTCAACGAGTCAGACATGCGTGCGGCGCTGACGACCGATACGCGCGTCGGCCCCGTTGAAGCCAATATGGAACGTGTGGCCGGCCAGATGGACGAGCTCTATGCAGTCGCAGCCGAAGCGAGAGCGGAAGTCAAAGCCGTAAACGAACGCGTTTCATCGCTGGACGATTACGACGTACAGGAGACCGTCGCCGTCAACTTCAGAACGAATAGCGCGGTGCTTTCACCGGAAGCCAAGTCACAGCTTGACGAGTTGGCAGCCAAGACAAACGGCGCGAAAGCATACATGATCGAGGTCGCCGGACATACAGACTCGACCGGCAGCGATGCCAAGAACTTCCGGCTCAGCCAACAGCGCGCGGAAGCAGTCGTACAATATCTTGCTGTTCAGCATAAGATTCCGTTACGACGCTTTATCACGCCGATGGGTTATGGCAAGACTGAATCTGTAGCCGACAACACGACTGCTGCGGGACGTTCGCAGAACCGTCGCGTTGAAGTAAAGATGATTATCAACCGCGGTATGAACCAGCCGGGCACCACGCCCGCGTCGTCGTCCGCAGTACGTCCCTAGATTGGGAAACAGGCCTGAACGGAGTGCGGCCAACAGCAACCGCACTCCGAATTGGGGCTTCTAAACCGCCGTGTTGCAGCCCGGTTGGCAGGTTAGTGACAACATAGCTGTGACCAAATACGGTCACGTGTACACGGTTTCCGCGCCCGAGACCCGCTTTCGTTCATCAAATCCCAAATAAACCCCACGATTTCTGCGATTTTCCTAAGTAATTGGATGGCCTCGGTTTTGCTAAAGATCGTCTTCATGACAAACGTAGAGGTCTTCCCAATTCTGCACGGCGGTTTAACAGCCGCAAAGAAAACTGAGCCGGCGCCCAATTCCGATCTTGCGCTGGCCATGGCCGCCGGGAAAGGCGACATGGAGGCGTTTGAAAAGCTTTATGAGCGACACAATCGCCGGGTCTATTCGCTGTGTCTGCGCATGACGCAAAACGCGGCAGAGGCCGAAGATCTGGCGCAGGAGGCGTTCATTCAGCTATTCCGCAAGATCGGCAGTTTTCGTGGTGATTCGGCATTTACCACCTGGCTTCATCGGCTTGTTGTTAATCAGTGTTTGATGCACTTCCGCAAGCGGAGCGTCAAACTGGAGAAAACCACGGAGGAAGGTGAAACTCCGGTACAGATCGTTCGCGGCACCGAGAATCCAAACGCGATGCCGATCATGGATCGCATCGCACTCGACAACGCATTGAAACAGTTGCCGCCGGGATATCGCACAGTGTTTGTGCTGCACGACGTCGAAGGTCACGAGCACGAAGAGATCGCGAGGATGCTGGGCGTGGCGGTCGGCACTTCAAAATCGCAGTTACATAAGGCGCGTATGAAACTGCGCCAGATACTTAAAGCCCGGACGGACGTGAATCCAAATTAGTTCGAGCGGCAAATCGCTTGAGGGACTCCTTCAACGGGCCGGCAGGTTTCTCCTGCTGGCCCGTTTCGTATATTCTTCACCGCTACCTGCCAATCAAAGTTCCGTGGGAGAAAACTATGAGCGAACGAAGCGTCACGTTTTACCGTTGGGACGACATGCCGAAGGAAAATCTGAGCGAGGTCCTGGATCGCCGATTGATAACCGCCGATCGCGTCATGCTGGCGCACGTGTATCTCAAGAAGGGCGCGATCGTTCCGCGTCATTCCCACGAGAACGAACAGATCACGTACATTCTCGAAGGCGGGCTGCGCTTCTGGATTGGTCCAGACGAGTCAGAAACGATCGACGTGATGGCCGGCGAAGTGTTGCACATTCCGTCGTACGTTCAGCACAAAGCCGAAGCGCTCGAAGACACGCTCGACGTCGACATCTTCAGTCCACCGCGTCAGGACTGGCTCGACAAAACTGACGATTATCTCAGGCAGAAATAACGATCATGGATCTCGGATTAAAGGACAAAGTCGCACTCATCGCTGCCGGAAGTCGTGGTCTCGGACGCGCAGTCGCCGAAGAACTCGCCGCCGAAGGAGCTTCACTCGTTCTTTGCGCACGCGACGCCGCAACGCTCGCGGAAACTACCGCTGCGATCGCTGATCAAACCGGCGCTCACGTGCTCGGCGTGCCTGCTGACGTTACCGAGGCACGACAAGTGAAACAACTCGTCGCTTCGGCAAACGAACGCTTCGGCCGCGTCGACATTCTCGTGACGAACGCTGGTGGTCCACCCGCGGGCCGGTTCGATCAGTTGTCGCACGAACAGTGGGAACAAGCGACACGTTTGACGCTCTACAGCGCGGTTCACCTGGCGCGCGAAGTCTTGCCGGGAATGAGATCGCGGCGTTGGGGAAGAATTCTGAACATCACGTCGATCGCGGTGAAACAGCCCGTTGAGAATCTTCTGTTGTCGAACAGTCTGCGCGCAGCGGTCACTGGCTTTGCCCGCACGCTCGCGAATGAAGTCGCTACGGAAGGAATCACGGTCAACAACATCCTGCCGGGTTACACGCGCACCGAGCGTTTGGAAGAGCTTGCGGGAATGATGGCTGACAAGCTCGGAATCAGCGCGGACGAGTTTCGCGGGAAATGGGAAGCAGAGATTCCGATGCGGCGTCTCGGTGAGCCGCGCGAGTTTGCGGCGATGGCGGCGTTTCTGGTTTCGGAACGCGCGAGTTACATTACAGGCACGTCGATTCCGGTTGACGGCGGTTGGATCAAATCACTGTTTTAGAAAGGGCAACTCGCAATGATCAAAACAATTCGTGGTAGCACCAAGTGATAACTCGACCGATCCCGGTTTGAAGAACTTATCAGACCTTACAGGCGAGGGAATCATAGTCGATATCGGGACCGGCGACGGGCGCTTTGTATACCAGTCTGCGCGTCAGAACCCGAAGAAGTTCTACATCGGGATCGATCCGAACGTCAGTCCGCTGGAGAAGATCTCGGAGAAGATTTACCGAAAGCCTGCGAAGGGCGGCGCGCCTAACGCGTTGTTCATTCAGGCTGCGGTTGAGGATCTGCCGGCGGAACTGAACGGCGTCGCCGATGAGCTGCACGTTCATTTCCGTGGGGAAGTTTGTTGCGCGCCGTCGCTACCGGCGATGTCGCTGTGCTTCAGAACCTACGGCGGATCTGTGCGCCAGACGCGTTGTTGGAAGTCGTACTCGGACTGGATCCTGCGCGAGACCAGTCTGAAATCGAACGGCTGGAACTCACACCGCTTTCGCTCGAATTCATAGACCAACAACTCGCTTCACGGTATCTCGCAGCAGGTTTCGAAATCACCGAACGCGGAATAATTCCGGCGGCAGAGTGGCCGGAGTTCAATACTTCCTGGGCGAAACGTCTCCACCAAAACGAACAAAGATCGATCACCTACCTCATCGCCCGCGCTGTTTAATTCCTCTGACACTTCCCTCAGACAATCGACACGCTTTCGCCAACGACAATGTGTTGAAATGCAGGTTCTTGAAGAGAGGAGTTAACTATGGTGAAAGGTGCTGCGGGCAAGGCTGCGTCTCAGCGTGCCCTGTCTGACGAGATCTCGAAAGATAACAAGCCGTCCAGCGACGTTGTCGAACACTTGCAGCGGCAATTGGCAAACGGGTTTGTGCTCTACGCGAATTACAAACACTATCACTGGCAGACTTTCGGTCCGTTGTTTCGCGACCTGCACCTGCTGTTCGACGAGTTTGCGACGGCGGTGCTGGCGACGATTGATGACTTCGCGGAACGCGTGCGGATGATCGGGCAGGACCCGGTTTTTCGGCCTGATGAGGTTGAAAGGATTGCGACTGTGAGCGTGTCGGGTGATGCGGGCGACATGCGCGAGATGATTGCCGAAGCGGCTGCGAACCTGCTGGTAGTGATCAAAGAGATGCGTGAGGGTGCGCGCGTTGCAGACGACCACGACGACCCGGGGACTGTCGATCTCTTTTCGCGCCACGTGCAGCTCCACGAAAAACATGAATGGTGGCTACGCGACATCCTTGAAAAAGGTGATGGGTTAACCGTCTAAGCCACAAAAAGGCACAAAAAGCACAAGAGGCACAAAAAGAAGTTCACCAGGAAAGGCGTCCTGATAACTCCCTTTTGATTTTTGTGCCTCTTGTGCTTCTTTGTGGTTAAAATCTTGTGCTTCTTTGTGGCTAAAAGCTCTGGTCGTCCGCGGATGGTCCGTAGAGAGCGGGAACTTTCTCACCCATCAGGCGCAGGTAGACGGTCATCTGGCCGCGATGGTGCGCCCAGTGATTTATCGTCTCCTGGATCATCATGTAGCGCGTCTCTTCCATAACAACGTGCCCGCCCGCCAGCAACTTCCAATTGGTTCGCAAATGATCATCAGTGGTGTTTTCAAGCGCCGCTCGCGCAGCCGCGGCCGTCTGATCGAGCGCTTTGATTAACTCTTCGCTCGTCTCTTTCTTCTCGGATTTGAAACCCTGTCCTTCAGGCGGCGCGACGTCGAGTTCGTCGCGTTCGATCTCCATCTGAATCCACATCGGAATCGTCGCTACCATATCTGCCAGGTAACCAAAGATCATCGAGCGCTCGTGTGGCTTCCAGTCGTACTTCCCATTCGGCACTTCCTGCAGCGCTTTGCGCGAACGTTCCACCTCTCGATCCAGTTCCTCACGAAAAAACTCAGTCAGTTTCATCACTGCCTCCAGATCCGCATTATGATTTTTTGTCGACGATATGAGAATCTAACAACCAGACGCCAGTCGATACAAATCGGGATGCTGCTCCAACACAACATTACGCACGCGTTTCAATCGCCATACGTGCGCGTAGTGCTCGTCGCGATCGCGATCGGCCTGCTTTACATCCTGTGGCGCGAAGTGCGGAAGATTCCCGCGAAGCTGTTGACGCTGATGGCGACGGCGTTCGTCGACATGGTCGGCGTCTTGATGATCTTTCCGTTGCTGCCGTTCTACGTAAAGAACCTCGGCGAGGGCGGCGTCAACTTCCTCGGACTTCATTTCGGCATCGGAATCATCACCAGTTTCATCGTCGCTGCATTCACCGTTGCGCAACTACTCAGCGCGCCGATGTGGGGACGTTTTTCCGATCGTGTCGGCCGCCGACCAGCGTTGCTCATCGCACTAACAGCATCGGCGATTGCGTATTTGATCTTCGGTTTTGCAGACTCGCTGTGGCTGTTGTTGCTCTCGCGCGTGGTGCAGGGCGCTGGTGGCGGAACAGTCGGTGTGATTCAGGCGTACGTCGCCGATTCCACCGCGCCACAGGATCGCGCACGCGCGCTCGGCTGGCTTTCCGCAACGACGAATCTCGGCGTCGCACTCGGCCCGGTACTCGGATCATTCGCAATCACACTTGGCAAATACGATCTCTTGCCCGGTCCCGCAACGCTTCAGATGGGCCACGCCGGACCCGGCATCATCGCCGCGGGACTTTGTTTGATTAACATCGCCTTCGCCGCACGCTTTCTAACCGAATCGCGCAATCCCGAGGACCACGTACACGTCGAAGGCGAAGAGCGCCGCACGTCCCGACAGGTCATCTGGCGCGTTATTTCGCACTCGAGCGAACCTTCATCACGTTTGATCTGGATTTACGCGATCGCGATGGGCGCGTTTCAGGGAAGCTTCGCGGTGCTCGCACTGTTCCTGAACGCGCGCTTCCAGGTAACCGAGCAAACGATCGGTTACTTCTTCATGTACGTCGGATCGATCTCGGTCTTCACGCGCGTGTTGCTGCTCGGACGAATGGTCGACTGGCTGGGTGAAGCGAAACTCTCGCGACTCGGTCTCGCACTGTTAGCGATCGGTGTTCTCGGTATGCCTTTGGCCGGCAACTTGTGGTTGTTGGCATTAGCCGTCGCCCTGATTCCACTCGGAACAGCGTTTACGTTCCCGTGCGTCACCGCGTTGTTGTCGCGCATCATCAAACCACGCGAACGCGGACTGTTCATGGGGATGCAACAGACTTACGGCGGCGTAGCACGCGCGGTCGCGCCGCTGTTTTTCGGTTGGTCATTTGACCGGCTTGGCGTCTCGTCGCCTTACTTCATCGCCTCAGCGATCATCATGGCGACGATCTTTCTCTCCCTCGGCTTAAACGCCACGAAAGAACCAGCCACAGATTACGCAGATTCCTCTACTGCCCAGCAAAAATCCGCCTAATCTGTGGAGAAATCTGCGTAATCTGCGGAGGTTACTCGTTCAGGTTGTCGAGCGAAGTAAATCTCCAACCAGCCTTTGTCTGCTGGAAGTGATAGATAACAACTTCGTTGCCTGCGGCGTCGGGACACGCTACAGTAAACGCTTTCGCGTTTGCCGGATCCACCTCTGGCTTTGCTTTATCGAAGCAGGCTGCGGCATCGGTCTGTTCGTTGAAGACTTGCCGAAAACGCTTCGTTAGTTGTGCTTTCGTTTTGATACTCGGTATGCCGTAAGACATACGGATGGGAAACTGCGACAGCCGCGCGACCGTTGGCACGTCGCGATTCGTCACGGCTGTTTTGAATTGCTGCCAGAAGTTCTGTCTTGCGTCCTGTGCCTGAAACAACGGCACTGCGGTAATTACGCAGATTATGCTCAAAAGGAGACTGGTCATGCGCACTCCCCGTTACAGATTGATTTTGGTGTTGCTTGTCTTGGCAGCTTTCGGAGCCGCGGTAAGTGTATCGCAACCCGCTCCGGTTGCCGCAAGCTTCGCACAGTCGTTCACGATCGAACAGATCAAAGGTTATCCATTTCCTGGTGAGCTCACCGCTTCGGCTACAGGCGCGCGGATCGCGTGGGCTTTCAACGAGCGCGGCGCGCGAAACATTTGGGTCGCGGAAGGGCCGGACTTCAAAGCACGTCGTCTGACCAACTATCAAACAGACGATGGACAGGAGCTGACGAGTCTCTCGATCTCCAACGACGGCAAATACGTGGTCTACGTTCGTGGCGGCGATCACGGATCGAATTGGGAGAGTTCCGTCGGCGTGAATCCGGCGCTGAGCGCGACGCAGGCAAAGGTTCAAATCTTTAGTATTCCGTTCGCGGGCGGGGAACCAAAGCTACTCGCCGAGGGTGACGAGCCTGTGATCTCGCCTAAGGGCGATCGCGTGGTGTTTTTGAAGGAACGCGGCGTTTGGTCCGTGCCTGTAGACGGCGCGACCGCAGCCAAACGGCTCTTCTTCGCACGCGGTGAAGCGGGTTCGCCTGAGTGGTCGCCTGACGGAACGCGTCTCGCTTTTGTTTCCGGCCGCGGCGATCACTCGTTCATCGGAATCTACACAAACGATTCGACGCCTATTCTTTATCTCGCGCCGACTACTTCGCGTGATTCCAGTCCGCGTTGGTCGCCTGACGGGAAACGGATCGCATTTGTGCGCCGACCGGGAACCGGAGGAGCGCCGGAACCGGTGCTCGAACAACGTCCGCAAGCATGGTCCATCTGGACCGCGGACACGACGACGGGTGAAGCACAACAGTTGTGGAAGAGCCCGTTTACTTTGAAAGGATCGCCGCCGAACACACATGGCGGCACGAATCTGCACTGGGCCGCGGCCGGGCGCATCGTGTTTCTTTCTTACCTGGACGGCCAGCCACATCTTTATTCGATTGCGGAAAGCGGCGGGGAACCGTTGTTGTTAACTCCGGGCAACTTTATGGCCGAGTACATCTCGATCAGCGCCGATCGCAAGTACATGTTGTTTGCAGGCAACGCCGGCAGCGACGTTGACGACATCGATCGCCGGCATATCGTAAAGGTTCCGGTTGATAAAGCCGAGCCGGTCGTGATCACGCCGGGCAAGGGACTCGAGTGGACGCCGTTTACTACCGGCGACGGCAAACACGTGGTCTACATCAGCGCGACGCCGCAGCGTCCACCGCTGCCGGCGGTGATGCCGAGCGAGGGCGGTAAGTCGCAGTTGCTTGCTGAAGATCGCATTCCGGGAGATTTTCCCGCGACGCAGTTAGTGACGCCGAAGAAAGTTGTTTACAAAGCGCCTGATGGTCTTGACGTTCACGGTCAGTTGTTTGAAGTGACAGGCGGCGCTGCGAAGAAACCGGCGATCATTTACGTACACGGTGGTCCGCCGCGGCAGATGCTGTTGGGATGGCATTATTCGGATTACTACACGAATGCTTACGCGCTCAATCAATATCTGGCGAGCCGCGGCTATGTCGTGTTGTCAGTGAATTACCGTTTGGGAATCGGTTACGGTCACGATTTTCATCAGGCGCAGAACGCGGGATCGCGCGGCGCGTCGGAGTATCAGGATGTGAAAGCCGGTGCGGAGTATTTGCAGCGGTTGCCACAGGTCGATGCAAAGCGCATCGGGATCTATGGCGGATCGTACGGAGGATTTCTGACGGCGCTGGCATTGGCGCGTGACTCGCAAGTCTTCGCCGCGGGCGTCGATATTCACGGCGTACACAACTGGACTTCCGAACGCGCAGCATCGTTGCTCGAGGATCGTTACGAGAAGATTCCCGATGTTGAACGCGCGCTTGATGTGGCGTGGCAATCGTCGCCAGTGTCGTCGATGAACACATGGAAGTCGCCCGTGTTGTTGATTCACGGCGACGACGATCGCAACGTTCGTTTCAGCCAAACGACAGATCTGGTGAGACGGTTAGAAAAAGCGGGTGTGACGTTTGAAGAGTTAATAATTCCGGACGACACGCATCACTTCTTCCTGCACGCGAATATGGTGAGGGTGAATGCGGCGACGGCTGCGTTTTTCGATCGTGTATTTGGGATGAGAGGACAATCAGAATGAAAAAACTGTTGGTAATAATGGCGGTGGCGGTTCTGGCTCTTGCAGGGTGTTCGAAGCGTAACGCCAGTTCTAACGCGAATTCCACGGAAAAAATCGATCAAGTTGAAAAGGTCAAACCCGCACCGGGAACAGGTAACGTGCAGGGCAAGGTGCTGTACAACGGCAAGCCGGTCGAGAACATTGACGTGCGGCTGTGCGAAACGTTCAGCCGGTTCCTGAGCGGCTGCGGTGGAAAGATCTACACCGCCAAGACGGACAAGGACGGCGATTACGTGATCACAAACGTGCAGCCGAAAGAATACGAAGGCCTCACCGTGCGTATCTTCGACACCGACGGCTACGTGTTTGCTACGACCGGTATCGCCGGCATCAGCGCCACGAAGTACAACGTCGAAGCCGACAAAACGCTGTTCGTCAATCCCACGAATTTGTTCAAAGCGGATCTCAAGCTCACGAATCCGAAAGCCGGTTCTTCGATTAGCGATCCGAACGTTGACTTCACTTGGGATGCTTACCCGGACGCGGCTTATTACAAGCTGACACTCACGCCGGACAACCACATGAGCGAGTCGCGCTACACGAATCAACGTGTGGACGGCACTTCATTCAAAGCAACGAAGCCGGTGGAGAAGGGCGGGTATCAGTGGAAGGTTGAGGCTTTCAACTCCGCGGACAAGAAGCTATCCGAGAGCGACGACCGGATAACGTTTACCGTTCAGTAAGGCTCTCTGAGGTGGCCCATGTGGACCACCTCAGAGAGGTTAGGTTCAGCTACTTCGGCGTCTTAATCGTAACAATGTTTGAGTACGCCGAGTTACCAGTCGCATTGAACGCGCGAACGCGGAAGCGATAGGTCGTTTTCGGTGACAATCCGGTGTTCGAGAAGGTGGTTACGTTAGCACCCACCTGCGCGATCTGCACAAAGTTCGAACAATTGTTGTTCTGGCAGCGCTCGATCCGGAAGCCCTGTTCGTTATTTGAATTATCGACCCATGCCAGATTCACCTGGGTCCGCGACACTGCGGTAGCCGTCAGATTGCTCGGTGCAGCCGGTAACGGCACTGGAGTCGGCGTAGGTGTCGGTGTCGGAGTTGGGGTCGGTGTTGGAGTAGGCGTTGGCGTCGGTGTAGGTGTTGGTGTCGGAGTAGGCGTCGGAGTCGGAGTCGGAGTCGGAGTTGGCGTCGGAGCACCACCGCAACTCGGGAACTTGAACGATCCGATTCGCGTGCGCCAGTTGAAACTGCTCGTGGTCGCGTAATACTGAGTCGTGAACCAGAACGTGCAATCGTCCACCGGATCGATCGTCAGAGCGCTGTAATCACCCCAACGACTGCCGGTTCCAGTTTGACTACCCGTACCCGCGAAAAGCGTCGATTCGGCTTGCGCCAGAACGTTAACCGGATCCGTAGCCAATCTTCCAGCATAACGAATTTGCGGGAAGATCGTCGCACTCGACGCGCTGTAGCCGATCGCGAGATTGCCGTCGCGGTCCATCGCCGCGCTGCCCATCCACCGCCACGTGGTGTCGGGTTGATAGGTGCTCTCCTGCGCAACCGTTACCGGACCATTGGTCACGTTGCGCAACTCAAACCAGCGAATACCGGCGACACCTGCTGAACTGACCGTGTAATTGCCCACGACAGATTCGTGAGTGCCGAAGTTGCGATACGTAGTCCGGAACATCATGCGGTCGCCAATTCCGTCCAGACGCGACGTCGTTCCGGATTGCGGAACACACGATCGTGTAAGTGCACAGAGTTGCGTGAATCCCGCGGCAGGCACACTCGCAAAGAGCGTGAATGTCGAATTCGCGGGAGTCGCAAAGTCTGCATGGAAATGGAAGATGCGATACGCGCCTCCGCCGGGCCATTGCGTAAAGGTGGCCGGCGCTCCGGCTGGTGGCAGTGCGGAACCGTCGAGATCCGCCGGTAGATAAGTCTCTTCAAGTGGTCCACCAGTAATGCCTGGTGAGACGAAAGTCGCCGGAAGTCCCGCGAGCATCTTCGCGCGATCGAAAGCGAATGGTTGCGGTCCAAGGAACGCCGTTCCGCTTGAATTGAAGACGTTCATGCTCATGTAATAAGCATCCGGCCAAACACTCAAGTGCGGATAGTCGAAGAAGTTGGAACCGAGGTGGAAGTCGTAACGATGATAAGCGCCGGTTGCGTCGCTGGTAGCCGAGACGGCCACGCACTCGTCGGTCGGAACCGAAACGCCGGCAAATTGCGAAATGATCCAGCGGTCGGCGAGTTGATCGTAAAGCACGACCGGATCGCCGTTGCCTGCGGTTTCACAAACCCCGCCGAAGCCCTGCCAAATGGTCGAGATGCCTGATGGTCCAAGCTGCGAAGCGCCGGTGTTCTTGTCGAAGACCTGGAAGCCTTCGTTGACCATCTGCACGTACTGTGTTGCGCCGACTTCGCCGACAGTGTCGGGCGGCGCGCAGTTGCAAGCAACGCCCGGAAACCCGATACCATTGAAGTTTTGCAGCGTGGCGGGCATGTTCGCGGTGAAAACATCGGCCTGCGCCTCGAACGATTGTTGGACCACTGGATCGGGACTGTCTTTGTGGAAGTGCGGAATCTTGGGGTTAGGATTGCGTTCACGTTCCTTTTCGCGACCGGCGCCTATCGCTAACTGCTTCATCTCGCGTACCGGCTTTGAAGTGTCGTTGCGAACGGAGATGCCGCTGAGGATCTCCTGTTTTCGACCTTGGGGTGCGGCTGCCGGTTGGGGGCTTTCGGCTGCGGCGCGCGCGCGCTTGGCTTCGATAATGCGAGGGATCGCTACCAGCGCAGTGATTAGTAAAGCTGCGGTAGCTAGTAGTACTAGCTTCAGTCGTATTTTCATTTAATGTCTCCCACTTCAGAAGTTCGAAAACAGTCGAATGTCATCTCGGGACGGGGCTATCCGTATGTGTGTGGTGCGAAGAACGACTGGGACGCTATCACAGCCTGCGGGGCCGGAGCAAGAAAACCTGGCCGGAGCGCGGGCGGCTC
>DATELP010000061.1:0-10908 GCA_035276425.1 Pyrinomonadaceae bacterium | reverse complement strand
AATGTCGAGCTAATTAGTTTCGATTACCGCCCTGCCGTTTAGTCACCCCGCTTGGTCCGACAAACACCCGCCGCCGATTTCCGGGTAGGGCGGCAATGTACACGCCTGCGCGAGCGCATGTCAAGGCAACAGCGCGCAAGTACGTGCGGGAAGGAAAGTTGAACCTAGTGTGCCGAGGACACCACAGCGTTACTTCGCGGGACTACATACACGCCCGCGGAGTGTGAACCGACAAACAACACGTCCTGATCGTGCGGATCAAAAGCGAGTGCCCAGATACGCTGACTGGGCAAACCTTTGCCTTTCGGATCGATGCGTGTCCACGTGTCGCCACCGTCGATGCTGCGATAAACGCCACCACCAACTTCGCTGATCTGATACGCGTTGCCGATAAAAATCTCGTCGCCGTTACGCGGATTGACCAGGATGCTGGTGAAGTCGCCGAAGGGAAGATTGCCACCACGGCGTTTCCAGGTTTTGCCGCCGTCGTGGGAAAGGAAGACTGTTTGTTTCGTGCCAACGTAGATGTTGTTTGGTCGCTGCGGATCCTGCACCACGGTGTTCACGGGCATGTCAGTCGGAATGCCCTGAACCTGCTGCCACGTGTCGCCGCTGTCGCGTGAAACGAGCACGCCCGAGCTCGGCGTTCCCACCCAAATGGTTTCGGGTTCTTTGAGATTCGTCGAGATACAAGTGGTTCGCGGATCGTAGCTGCCGTATGAAAGTTTTTGCCAACCCTTGTTTGGATCGAGACTGCGATAAAGACCCGTGTTGGTCGCGGCGAGATAGCCGGGCTGCTGCGTTTCGGCGTCGACCGTATGGACCATCGCGTTCACCGCATCCGCGAGGATAACGTTCGCCTTCGTCACATCTACATCCCCGCCGGCGGTGCTCGCGCCAACACCAAGCGCGCCCATGGTAATCGCATCGAGCTTACCTGTTACCGGCAAGTGCCGATCGGTTTGAAACTTCTTCACTGCGGCGGTTGTTGCTGTTCCTACTCTGCCGTCAGGCTCGCCGAGGTGATAGCCATTGTTCAGCAACGCCTGCTGCACTTGCAGAATTGTTTCTTTGGTAACTGTCGCGGGACGGCGACTGCGCGCGGTAGTCGTGGCTGCCGGCTTCTTCGCGCCTTTCTTCGTTGTGGTGGGTTTCTTCTTCTCGCCGGGATCGGTTGGCGACCAAACCGGCGCCCACGTCGCACCACGATCGAGCGAGCGATACACGCCGAGGTTTGTTCCGAGGTACAGCAGGTTAGCGTCGCGCGTATCCTGAACGATCGCGTAGGTGATCAAACGCGACGGCATACTGCGCATCGAAGGACGCCACGTTTCGCCGTTGTCGTTGCTGACGAAGAAGAAACCGCCGCCGGTCGCAGTGTTGATGGTCGAGGCGTAGAGACGGTTCGGCGTTTCGCGATCGGGAAGAATCGCATAAGCGAAGCGTCCACTGAACCCGCCGTTGCTGGGCGTGAACGTCTTGCCGCCGTCGTTTGAAATCATGATGCCGTAGTTGTTGGTCCCGATGTAAACCATGTCGGGACGCGACGGATGCACAGCGATCGAGTTGATCTCCAGTTGCCGCGAAGTCGTCACCATCCACGAATCGGCATCGCCGCCTTTATCAGAACGCCAGAAACCTTCAGTGGTGCCGGCGAACACGATGCCCGGCTGTGACGGGTGTTGCATGATCGCGCGTGTGCGGCGCGACTGCGAGGGAATGCCCTGCACCTTGCGCCAGTTCTCGCCCGCGTTCTTGCTTTCGTAAATGCCGCTGCACGCGGACGCGATAACGTGATTCGGATCGCGCGGATCGATGTCGATGGCGAAGATGTCGGAATCGTCGATCATGCCTTCCCTGATCGACTTCCACGTTTGCCCGCCGTCGATTGACTTGTACGGCAGCCAGAACGTGCCGGCGTAAATCGTGTTTGTGGTGCGCGGATCGATTGCCAGTGACTCGACGTGCAGCAGGCCGGCGACTTTTTGCGTCGGCAGTTGTTTCCACGTTTCGCCGGCATCGTCGGAGCGAAAGATCGTGTTGTAGGTTCCGGCGATGAGCGTGTCGGGATTCGATTCAGACTGCGCGAGCGAGTGGAGCGCTTCGTTTTTCAACTGCGCGCTTTCTTTCCAGGTCACGCCGCCGTCAGTCGATTTGAAGAACCCGCCCGGGTTGTCGTGACGGTGAGCGCCGACGTAAATCACTTTCGAATTACGGGGATCGACAATGATGTTGTCGATGAACACTCTCGGTTTGCCGAAGTTGTAGAGCAGTTGCCACTGATGACCGGCGTCAGCGGACGTATAGATCTGCCCGTCGAGCGTGCCGAAGTAGAAGCGGTCGGGATTTCCCGGATCGACGACGAGGCCGCGCACATCGCCTCCTGGAGGCCCTGTGGTGCGCCAGTCGTTGGAATACACCGTAGGATCGGTCGCATCGTCATTAGCGCGCGCTACGGCCAGGTTTAAGGAGATAGAAAGGCCAAGGAGTGCGAAGACTGCGAGTACGAGGGGGAGCCGCACAAAAAACTTTCTCATCGTTATCTCATCCAGGGTTTTCAACACAGCAGGAGCACGTCGCTCACCTTGCCGCATAGTTTATTACAGTTTCATTGCTTTGTGTCCTAAAAGCTGGGGACACCAGATAGGATGCCGCAGCGACAAGCGTCAGTTGCACTTTTCACACCTATGGGGTTTTGCCACAAAGTTCGTCTCATTCACAGCCCGGTGGAGCAACATTTCGTTTGAGAAACCGTTGAAACGGTTTTCCGTCGTTGTGTTCATTTCTGTCACCGGGCTGAAGCCCGGTGTGAATGAAACACCAATGGAAACGGGCGATGTTCTACGAGAGAACATCGCCCGTTTTTGTAAAGGTTTGGTTCGGTTCGAACTAAACCAAGCCGCTTAGTTATTCATCACCACGGCGCCGGCGCGGAGCAGGTCGTCTCCTGCACTCCGGACAGGGCTCGATGGCGCCTGAAGTATCGGCCGCTGGAGCAGTCGCGCCTGACGGCACGATCCAGAGCTGAACTGTCAGGTCTGCACGGCAACCACCATCAACGACCGTGATGCGACCAGCTTCGATTCCGCGCGTATTGACGAGATAGTCTTTAGCACGGTCTCCACGCTGTTGCCCTTCACCTGTGCAGGTGCCGTACACGATGATCGTGCCGGTGGCAGTTGGGTCGTTCTGGAGTTGAATCGCGTAGTTGTCGAGTCTGGCCTTCTCATCGTTGAAGCGGATGTTGCCATACTCGTCGAACTTCGACGGCTGTGCCGGCGGCGTTCTGATGTTCGTGGTGCAGGACGCTGTCGTGCCGGTGCAGCTCGGATCCGCGCCGCCAATGCTGACGGTAGCGGTCACAGCCTGACCAGCGAGACCAGCGGTATCAACCGTAATGGTCGAGGTTCCCTGACCGCTGCTGATGGTGCCGGCCGAGACTGACCAGTTGTAGGTCCAGGTCGCGCCTGAGTCACCACCGGATACGCTGGCGGTAAACGTGATCGCTTCACCCGGTCCAACATCACTCGGGCAACTCACGGAAACAACCGGGCACGGCGGCGGCGGTTTCACACAGTTCGTGCAGTCAGCAACCGTAACGGTGGCCGAGCTGGTGGCTGTGTGTCCGGGATTGCCGTCGTTGACTTCAACAGAGGCCGTATAAGTGCCGTTGGCGACTCCGCTGAGGTCCCAGGTTACCGAGCGGCCTTCACCGCTCAAACGTCCACCGGTTACCGACCAGGTATAGAGCAACTGGTCGTTATCCACATCGGTTGCGTTCGCCGTCAAGGTTACTTCGTTTCCGCTCGGCGTGCAGTCAGACGAGCTTGTTCCCGGCGGGCAGGGCCGCAGGATCGAGCTGACTGAAGCTGAAGCCGTAACGGTCGGCGGCTGATTTGGTGGCTTCGGTGGGGTTCTGGCGTTACGCCGTCCGACGAAGAACTGAGCGATAAAGCCGTTCGGCTCGTCAGAGAAAATGAACCCAATCGGGAAGCCCTGCGAAGTCACAGCACGGTTGGTTCCGGGAACCACCACGAGGCCGCGACCAATCACGTTCACGTTAGTCACCTGCTGAATCGGAATATTGAAATCAGCCGGTTCGAAGTGATCCATGTCCTGCTGATTCAGGTGTCTGCGGTAAGCGAGACCGAAACCAAACCAGCGGCGCGGATAAATCTTGATACCGCCGAGCGCTTCGACGGGATTGTTGTTGAAGGCATTCGGTGTCGCGCCACCAACGTAAGTGGTCGATCTGACTTCGACAACCGGCTGGAAGTGCTTGTTGATCGGGAAGTCGAAACCGATGCCGGCGAGAAACTCATCCGGACGGTCCAACAACACGAAGTCACCGCCAAGGCCCTTCGGATTGCTATTCAGAATGTAGCCACCGTTAGCGGAGACGTTCACGTGTTTGCCGAGACGTCCATCAACGACGCCGACGAAACCGAAGTCACCGAGGTCGCCGCCGGGGCCTGCGCCACGCTGCATCTGATTGAAGCCGGAGAAATCGTCGGCCTTGTCCGGATACCAGCGATAGAAAGCGACTAAGCCAACTCCGAGCGGATTGTTTGGACCAGTGAAGCGAATCTTCGCGCCCACTACAAAATTGTTGAAGCTGCTCTCGCCATACAGCCGGTTCACAAACGGTGCATCCGGCAAGTAGGTCGGCGCCACGGTAAACGTGAGCGGGATCCGAATCGGGAGCGTCAACGCCGTCGCCGGCAGCACTGTGGTCGCCAGCACGACACCGGGCAGGATACTTCCTACCGGTGAACCGATTCCCGGGAAATTGTCAGCCGGACCAAACGTTCCGCTGTTAGGCTGAACGACTGGTGGTCCAAGCAGCGCGTTGAAGCCCGGGAAACCAAACTGTTGACCAATCTGGCCGGGACTCAGACCAAACGTTCCCGCGGAACCGCCTACGAATGGAAACTGTACGAACGGCTGATTGTTCGTCGGGCGAAACACTGCCGTGCCCGCGAGCGTGCCCACGTTCGGACCCGAAGGCGACAGGACCACTGCTGGTCCACTGCACAGGGTCGTACCGCAGAAGAGCTGCGAGTTCGGCAGATAGAAGCTGGAAAGATTCTGCGGACTGTTGACCTTGATTCCGCGATAGCCGTTAGTCTTGAAGAAGACTTCGAGGTGGTCGTTGAGACCGACGTTGAAGCTCAGTGGGACGTCGACGATGTCGACGTTGCCCGGATCACGATCGTAGTTGCTGTAAGCAATGCTGAACGTGAACTCGCCGCGTCGCAGCGTTGAGCCGTCGTAAATAGTAAAAAGCCCGGTAGGACCACCCTCGGTACCACCGGTGCCAACTGCTGGAGACTGATTGCGCGGGTCTCTGTCCGACCTGATAGTCTGTGCTGATACTGCGGCACACAGCACCAACGATACGAGCGCAGCTAAAAGCGCCCTAGTTGCGAGTCTCATCGCATTCCTCCTGCGAAATGAGTAATAAGAATTCGATGTAATAGTGCCGCCGTACCAACAAGTACGAAAACACCTTGTCGCCCCGGAGGCCCCAACTACACTGTCAAAAACTTTAACCGCTTGGACCACTAGGTCCAGCGGCGACGCTCGGACTGCGATGTAAACAGAATACTTCGGCCCTTCTCGCAGTACTCCATCTTCACTAATACGCTATACCCGAGTGACTCCTGATCTGTTCATTCTTATAGAAAATGAACTACCCCTTGTCAATGATTCCGTCGCTCAAACCTGTCGCGCAAATATTGAGAAATCTTAACGCTGGTCCGAGTCGTAAATCCTGCCAGACCATACCCTACCTTAAATCGGAAATCAAGCCTTTTTCGATATTTAGCGGACATCAGTTTATGTTTTTTCGGTCACGCATAGATGCCTCTCATACGTGTGTCATAGGCCACGCGGTCTATCGCTAACATGTACGCCGCGGTCCTTGTATCGACCGAGTGTGCATCGGCATAACGACACAGATCATTGAAGCTCGCGACCATCTTCTGCTCGAGTCTTTCGTTCACCACATCCTCGGGCCAGAAGTACCCCATGCGGTCCTGCACCCACTCGAAGTAAGAGACCGTAACACCACCCGCGTTCGCGAGGATGTCTGGGACCACGAAGACGCCTTTTTGGTGAAGTATTTCATCTGCTGAAGCGGTTGTCGGTCCATTCGCGCCTTCAGCCAATACCTTGCACTTCAACTTGTCGGCATTATGCCCACTGATCTGATTCTCGGTCGCCGCCGGGACAAGCACGTCGCAGTCGAGTTCCAACAACTCCTGATTGTTCACAAACTCCACACCTTCATAGCCCTCAAACGAGCGTGTGGTCTGCAAATACTTCAAAGCTTCAGGGATGTCGATCCCGTTTGCGTTGTAAATTCCACCGTGGATGTCCGATATTGCTACAACCTTGTAACCGGCGTTGTGCATCAGTTGCGCCCCGATGCCGCCAACATTTCCCGAGCCTTGAACCACTACTCGCGTCTCGGACGGCGTCATCTTGAAGCGCTTGATGGCTTCGTTGACAACAATTAGTATGCCGCGACCAGTCGCCTCACGCCGGCCTGACGATCCACCGAGGTCGATCGGCTTGCCGGTGACGACCGCGGTCACTGTGTGGCGTGCGTGCATCGAGTAGGTGTCCATGATCCACGCCATGGTCTGCTCGTTGGTGTTCATGTCCGGCGCCGGCACGTCCTTCTCCGGTCCGATGAAATCGAGCAACTCGGCAGCATAACGGCGAGTCATGCGCTCGAGTTCGCCCATCGACATCTGCTGCGGATCGCAGATGATGCCGCCTTTCGCCCCACCGAACGGAACGTTCACGACCGCGCACTTCCAGGTCATCCACGCCGCGAGCGCGCGAACTTCATCGAGACTGACGTCAGGCGCGTAGCGGATGCCGCCCTTTGCTGGTCCACGTGCAAAGTTATGCTGCACGCGATAGCCTTCGAAGACCTGAATGCGTCCCGAATCCATGCGCGTCGGGATGTAGACCTTCAGCTCGCGGTTAGGAACTCTCAACACGGCGTAAAGGTCCGGATCGAGGTTCAATAGCTGCGCCGCGCGATCGAAGCGCGACATCATCGACTCAAACGGGTTCTCTTCTTTTATCTCGCGAATATCGTCGACGTAAGTTGTGCTATACATGCTCGCCATAAAGCCCTCTCGAACTGTGAAGTCGAACTGATCTCAAAATCACCCGCGCTTGATCTTTAGCGGCAAAACTTCGTTCATCGAACCACTGCGGAAGCCTTGCAGGTCCAACGTGACATACTTGAACCCGAGCTCACGAAAACGCTGTGACAGTTGCTCGATTACTTCCTTATTCAACACACGGTCCATCTCGGCCGCAGCAATCTCCAGCCGGACCAACGTGTCGTGATGCCTTACTCTGAACTCCCTGAAACCAAACTCTCGCAGGATCTCCTCGCCACGATCGACCTTACTCAAGCGCTCGATCGTCACCGTGGTCCCGTACGCGATGCGCGACGAAAGACACGGACTCGCGGGTTTGTCCCACGTCGGCAGTCCCGCGCGTTGACTCAACTCGCGCACTTCGCTCTTGCTCATACCGACTTCGATCAATGGACTGCGCACGGCGTGTTGCTTTGCAGCCTGGCGTCCGGGGCGAAAGTCGTCAATGTCGTCAGTGGTTGAACCGTCGACGATGCACTCGATACCGCGGCTCGCGGCTAGCGTTTCGAGTTTGCCGTAGAGTTCGTCCTTGCAGAAGTAACACCGGTCCGCGTTGTTTGCGCTATAACTCGGGTTCTCCAACTCTTCGGTCTGAATTATTTCGTGATGAAAATGAAACTCACTAACGACGCGCTCCATCTCGGCGCGCTGGTATGAAGGCAAACTGGCTGACTCGCCGGTGATGCAAATCGCGCGTGGTCCGAGTTCGGCATTCGCGACGTAAGCAACATAGCTGCTATCGACGCCGCCTGAGTAAGCAACGATCACCGAACCGAGCGAACGAAAAATCTCACGCAGCTTCTGTTCTTTAAGAGTCGCACACTCGTGTGTCTCTTCTTCTTTGTGCAGGAGATTTTGCATTGAGTGGCCGCATGTTAGCTCATGCGCGAACGGCAAGGCAAACACAAGCCACAAAGAGGCACAAGAAGCGCGGACATGCTACTATCAGAACCTCCCCGGACCTGATTTTCGATGCGCACATTACGCTGGAACAAATTCCTCCTGACGGCGACCTGCATGTTGCTGCTGGCGTTGAGTGCTGCTGCGTCCGTTGGCGCACAGACGGAGGAAGCTTTTGGCGACGATGCGACCGATCCGGTGCGGCTGTTTGAACGCGGTCAGGCCGCTCACGCACGCGGCGATCTGGAAAAAGCGCTGGGCTGCTACGAACAGGCTCTCAAAGTTCGCCCCGAATTTCCCGAAGCACAGTTTCAACGTGGCAACGTACTCGCCGCGCTCAAAAAATTCGACGAAGCAGAAACAGCTCTGCGCGCGGCCATCGCGCTGAAGAAAAACTGGTCGCTTCCCTACACCGCACTCGGCGCTGTGCAAATGCGTCTCAATCGCGACACGGAAGCAGAACAGTCGTTTCGCCAAGCACTCGCGATCGACAAACAGGACGGACTCGCACTGCGCTTGCTCTCAGACATTCGTCTCCGCGCCGGCGATGCGAAAGAAGCACTCGATCTCGCAACACGTGCAACAGCGATCACCGACGCTCCAACATCGGCGTGGGTCACACTCGCACTCGCACAAAAAGCCAGCGGCAACAAGACCGCCGCGAAGACAACTCTCAATCACGTACTCGAAGAAGAACCACAGAACATCGCCGCGCTGCTCGAACGCGCCGAGTTATTAACCGATGAAAAACAGTTCGACGCAGCGCTCACGGATCTAACCGCCGCAGCAAAAATTAAACCCGGCGACAAAGCGATCGCCTCGCGCCTCGCCGACACGTATCAAAAGGCGGGCAAACCGGAAGAAGCTTTGGCAGTCGCGAAAGCCGCGGGTCTCGAAGTACCGAAACCCGCTAACCCCGACGGCGTCGTGGGCACACCGGAAGAGATCGAAGCGGCAAACAGTAGCGACGCGGACGTCGCACGCAAGGCGCTCGAAAAATTACTCGAAAAGAACCCGCGCAACGCGATGCTGCTGGCGCGTCTGGGTGCCTCATACCGTACAGACAGTCCACCACGATCGCTCGAATACTATCGGCAGGCAGCAGAGCTCAAACCCGACTCCGCGGAGTACGCGCTCGGTTATGCCGCGGCGCTGGTGCAGGCGCGTCGCTTTGACGACGCGGCCGGAATCCTGCGGCAAGTCGTGCGTCGAGATCCGGCAAACTACGCCGCGCACGCAAACCTGGCGACGGCGTTGTACGAGTCGAAGCGCTACGCAGATGCGTTACCGGAGTATGAGTGGATCGTGGCGGCGAAACCGGAAATCGTCGTGGCCCATTATTTCATTGCCACGGCGCATGATTATCTTGGAGAATACCCGCAAGCACTCGCATCGTACGAGAAGTTCCTGGCTGAGGCTAATGCCACCACGAATCAGCTCGAGATCGATAAAGTCAAACTGCGTTTGCCGAGTCTGCGCCGGCAAATTCAATTAGGAGAGGGCGTCAAGAAGAAGCCCTGAACGCATGTCGTTGGAATTACAACGCACGTTTATCTTAGCAACCACCATCTTCCTGCTGGCGTTTGTTTTTCTGCCGTCCGCCCGCGCGCAAAGCCAGCAGCCGCAAGCGCAACCGACGCCGCTCCCCGCACCGCCGCCGCTCAAACTGATCACCAAAGAAGAGCGCGCGCAACTCGAACAAACGAAAGATCAAAAGGATCGTCTGAAGCTGACTATCGATCTCGCCGTCACGCATCTTACCCGGGCCGAACAACTGACGATGCAAACAGAATATGAGAAGGCTTCGGAAGAAGTCGGCTCGTATCACGCGCTGATCGAAAACGCGCTCGAAGCGTTAGGCGGGCTCAAACAAGACAGCGGCAAGACGCGCGATCTTTATAAGCGACTGGAGATGGCGCTCCGTGCGCATGGTCCACGTTTGACTGCGATGCGCCGTGTTACGCCGCTCGAGTTTGCGGTCTGGATCAAGAAAGCTGAAGACTTTGCTCGCGACGGCCGCACTGAAGCGCTCAACTCGTTCTACGGTCACACTGTCTTGCGCGAGCAGAAGGAACCGGAAAAGCCCGAAGACAAACCTAAAGAAACACCAACGCCGACCCCTAAGAGTAAACAACAATGATCACTCGCACACTTTCCGTCCTCCTGTTTCTCGGTGCAATGTTGTTCGCGTCTGCCGCTGTTGCCCAACAGCGCGATCATCTGACGCCGCAGGAAGTGGATTTGGTGAAGGAAGCGCAGGTGCTCGACAAGCGGATCGACGTTTTCATCAAGGCGGCGGATCGACGCTTGTTCGTGATCAAGGGCGGCACTGCGGCGACTGCGCCGAAAGACAAGCAGGCGAAGAAGGATGCGGAGAAGTGGGGCGAACTCCCTACGGGGTCGCGTGCTGAGTTGGTGTCGGACATCGCGCGTATTTTCGATGAGGCGATCACGAACATCGACGACGTCAGTGCGCGCGACGAACGTAATCCTTTGATCGCTAAATCGCTGCGCAAGCTCGCGACCGCAGTGAACACGATCATGAGCGACTTGAAACCGATGAGCGTTGAAGCCAAAGGCGACGCCGAAATCGCCAGCTTTGAATTACTCAATGAAGACGCTGAATCCATCCTTGAAGCCGTCACAAAACTCCCACCTGAAGTCGAGAAGAAAGCGAAAGCCAAGAACGAGTAGGCCACAAAGAGGCACAAAAAGCACAAAAGGCACAAGAGGATAAATCAGGTAAAGGGACACCTTTTCTCTCTCTCTATCTTCTTGTGCCTTTTGTGCTTTTTGTGCCTCTTTGTGGCTAAGCTTTCAATCC
>DATELP010000060.1:0-9639 GCA_035276425.1 Pyrinomonadaceae bacterium | reverse complement strand
AGCGGGCTCGGCGGATTTGCGGATGAGTTTGACGACGCGGTTGGCATCCCTTACGAAGAGATAACGGGGTTTGCGCGTTCGACTGCACAAGGTCACGCCGGCCGGCTCGTAATCGGAACGATCGATGAAGTTCCGGTCATGGCGATGCAGGGCCGCGTTCATTACTACGAAGGCTATTCTCTCGAACAAGTCACCTTCCCGATTCGCACCTTCAAACTGCTCGGCGTCAAGACACTGATCCTGACGAACGCGTCCGGCGGCATCAACGTGCAACTCAGCCAGGGCGCGCTAATGGTCATCAGCGATCACTTGAATTTGATGGGCGACAATCCGTTGCGTGGTCCAAACGACGAACGTTTTGGACCGCGGTTTCCGGACATGTCGGCAGTCTACTCGCCGGAGTTGCAGGAGATCGTGATTGAGGAAGCGAAACCGATCGGCGTGGAAGTCAGGCGCGGGATTTATGGTGCGTTGTCTGGTCCGAGTTATGAAACGCCGTCTGAGATTCATCTGTTGCGCAACCTCGGCGCCGATGCTGTCGGCATGAGTACGGTGCCGGAAGCGATCGTCGCGCGTCACATGGGACTCGAGGTGCTCGGCATCTCGTGTATTACAAACATGGCCGCGGGAATCGGCGACGAACCGATCAATCATGAAGAAGTGATGGCGACGGGCGATCGCGTGCGTGATGTGTTTGCGTTGTTGTTACAACGAGTGGTGGGTCGAGTTCATAGTCGCGCGGTGTAGGTGAAACGTGAGTTTAATAATCGGCATTTGTGGTGGCACGGGCTCGGGGAAAACAACGGTTGCGAATCGCATTCTTGAATCCGTCAGTGCGAGCGAAGTAGTTTTTATTCAGCAGGACTCCTACTACCGAAACCTCACCGATCTTCCGCTCGACTATCGTCACATCGCCAATTTCGATCATCCTGATGCGCTCGACAACGATCTGCTCGTGAACCACGTGCGCCGCTTGAAAGCGGGCGAAGCCGTGGAGTTGCCGGTTTACGACTTTAAGGCGCACACGCGCATGAATGAACACCGGCACGTCGATCCGCAACCGATCGTGATCGTCGAGGGCATTTTGATCTTTGCCGATCCGCGTTTGCTCGAACAGATGGATATCAAAGTGTTCGTCGACACGCCGGACGATATTCGTTTCATTCGCCGTTTGCGGCGCGATTTGGCGGAACGCGGACGCACGATCGAATCGGTAATCGAACAATACATCGCGACGGTGCGGCCGATGCACATGCAGTTTGTCGAGCCGTCGAAACGTCACGCTGACGTAATCATTCCTGAAGGTGGCCATAACCTGGTGAGCATTGATTTGCTGAGCGGAAAAATTCGCGAGAGGCTGGCCAGCGCTTTAACTACTGTTGGAGGTCAACTTTGAGCGAAGACTTACAGCCGCTGATTGACGCGGCTAAGGAGGCGCGCACGCATTCGGTCGCGCCGTTTTCCGGATTCCAGGTTGGTGCGGCTGTGAAAACCGCGAGTGGAAAAGTTTATACGGGCTGCAACGTTGAGAGTGCGAGTTACGGTCTGACTGTTTGCGCCGAACGCGTTGCGATCTGGAAAGCGTTGTCGGAAGGCGAGCGACAGTTTACCGAGCTCGCGGTCGTGGCTGACACGGAAACGTTGACGCCGCCGTGTGGCACGTGTCGTCAGATCATTTGGGAGTTTGCGCGTGGCGCGACGATCGTGTTCGCGAATCTGGAAGGGAAGAGTGAAGTGTTTCATATCGCCGGTCTGCTGCCGCGCGCGTTTGATGCGCGTTTCCTGAAGAAAGCCGCCGAATAGTTCATCTATGCGTCTGTTTATTGTTTTCGTCACATTAATCGCCATGATTGCTAACCCACTTTCAGACGCCAACGCGCAAGCGCGGCGCAGCGTTGATTTACTTGTCGTCGGCGGGACGATCGTCACCATGGACCAGACGCGCCGCGTCATTGACGACGGCGGTATCGCCGTGTCTGATGGACGTATTGTGGCGATTGGACCACGCGCTGAGATCGAACGCGCGTTTACGTCGCGGCAGCGTGTGAATGCGGAAGGGAAAGTTCTCACGCCGGGGTTGATCAACGGTCACACGCACATTCCGATGGTGCTATTTCGTGGTTTGGCTGACGACCTGGATTTGCAGGAGTGGTTAACGAAGTACATCTTTCCCGCCGAAGCGAAGAATGTTACCGAAGATTTTGTGCGCGTCGGCGCGCGGCTCGGTCTGGCGGAGATGATTCGTGGTGGGACGACGACCTACTGCGACATGTACTACTTCGAAGACGCGATCGCGGATGAAACTGCGAAGGCGGGTGTTCGCGGTGTGCTCGGCGAGACGGTGATCGATTTTCCCGTCGCGGATAACAAGACCAACGAGCAAGCGATGGCTTACGTTGAACGTTTTGTCGCGCGTTGGAAAGGGCACGACCTGATCGTCGCGGCTATTGCGCCGCACGCGCCGTACACGGTTTCGGAAGAACACCTGAAAGCTGTGCGCGCGTTTTCCGATCGCACGGGCGCGCCGATCGTCACGCACATTGCGGAAACGAAGGTTGAAGTCGACGATCTGTTGAAATCGAAAGGCGCGAGTCCGGTAGCTTATCTCGATCGCATCGGGTTTTTGAATTCGCGGGTGATCGCCGCGCACATGGTGTGGCCGCTGGATACGGACATCGCGATCCTGCAACGCAGCGGTGTTGGCGTGGTTCACAATCCGCAGTCGAACATGAAACTGGCAGCGGGTGTCGCGCCGGTGCCGCGCATGTTGAATGACGGCGTGTTGTTGGGGTTGGGAACTGACGGTGCGGCGTCGAACAACGACCTTAACATGTGGGAAGAGATGGACACGGTTGCGAAACTGCACAAAGTCTTCACTGGCGATCCGAAGGTGATCTCGGCGCAGCAAGCGTTTGAGTTCGCGACGATCCGCGGCGCGCAGGCGTTACACATGGAGAAGGAGATTGGTTCGCTTGAGGTCGGCAAGCGTGCGGATTTTCTGATCATCAACCGCGACACACTGAATCAGATTCCGGTCTACAACATCTACTCCGATCTCGTCTACGCAACGAAGGCTTCCGACGTCGAAACCGTCATCATCAACGGTCGCCTCGTCATGCGCGACCGCCGTCTGCTAACTCTCAACGAAGCCGCCGTCAAAAACGACGCCCGCGCCTTCCGCGACAAAATCATCAAGAGCATTAGCACGGGCGCGCAGTAACGGCTATTCTACTGTTTCTCGGCTAGTTGTTCGACGGCTTGTCTCAAAGACTTCCCGTCAACTGCAGGGTATTTGTAGAGCTTGTCCTCAACTCTGGAGAAGAGTTCGAGTAAACGGGCGGGTTCAACCAATCCTCGGCCAATCATCTCACTAACGTCTTTTAAATCCGTGTTGTGTCCACGTTCGATTTTTGCAAGCGCTTGACCATAGAAGTCGTAATGAAAAAACTCGATTCCGCCTTCCCGGCCAATATAACTGCTACGCTCTTCCCATCCGGGCAATGCAGGAACGAAGTCGTCAGGCGAAGCGAGTTCGACATTGAGCTGAAGGTCCTCTTTGAGTTGCGGTAGTTTCCTAAGAATCTCGTCCAACTCTGGAACCAACTTGAGATCGATGTCTATCGTGGTTTCTCTCCAACCCAGAAGCACAGCGGTAGCTCCGCCAACGAAATACACACGTGCTTTCCTCTTCTCACCACGCCCAATCGATTTCATAAACTGGGCCAGTCGATCGGAGCTTACCTTTTGACGCATTCCAATGCTCTCTGAAAGCTGACCAGCTTTCTGATCAGGGCGTTGTAACGGGAGTGGGCTGTATCTGAGCCGGTGAGCGATAAAAGATCGTAAAGCCGGTGCTCGGGGTTGGCTGGCAGAGTTGTGGGAAGAGTTAAACCCAGCTTTCGTAATTTCGGCGCTCCAATCGCTACCAGTAAGGCCGGAATCGTCTCCCGTTCATTCTGCAAGTCGAGAACGCCTGCGCTGACTAGATCGTGGGCTGGTAGTGAATTCATTCTGGTGCATTCTACCATTGGAGTTCCAGCAGACCAGAAGCTCTGAAATCCTTGCGCCCCGCTAGCCATCGGTGGCATAAATGAAGCACTGTGGACCACCTCAAATGCTAATGCGGATCGCACTAATACTGCTTCTCGTCGGTTTGGGCGTTCATGGTGCTGATGCCCAAACGGTAGCTGAGATTCAAGCGAAGTATGGGAAAGCGGTCGACGTGTACTCCGTCAGCGAGCATATCTGGATGACGCCCGAGTACGCGGCTGATGGTCAGGTTTGTCGAATGCGGCTTTATCAAAAGCGTATCGATTCGAAGACAAACTTTGGCTCGACGAAGTTGCCCTTTGATGAACTGCGTGACGTCTTGAATGAGTTGGCGCCACTGGAGATGCGCGGGCCGAAAAAGGAGTTATTTGGCTATTCGGATTTGGGCGGAGGAACCGTCTGGACCACTTACGAGTACGAAAACGTTCGGTTTACTTTCGTTTCCTTTGTCCGAATAGACTTCGAGGCATTGAAACGTGCGCCACCGGTCGTTTTAGACGACCTTCCATACACCCCCGAGCCGCCAAAGAACTTGTTTCCGACCAAGGACGATTTTGCAAACAGCGCTTCCTCGGCAACTGAGTTCGTGACAATCACGTGGGCTGCACGCAAATGCACCAAGCCATGAATCGAACTCGAGGCCGATTACTGATTACCGCCTGCGCCGTGCTGCTGTTGTTCAGCATCAGTCTTAATGCTGGTGCGCAGGAGCCGGCGGCGTTGGCGACGACCCAACTGGAAGACGTGCGCCTCAGAGGCCAGGATCTCCGTTCGCTTTTGTCTGACCTCGCGCTGCAATACGACATTCCTATCGGATTCGAACGCGCGATGAACAGCAACGACCTCACGGAAGTCCGAATGAAATTCAACCAGATCACGCTTGGCGACCTGCTAACGCGCATTTTGGCGGAGCACAAAGCGTATGCGTGGGAAATCCGTGACGGAATCGTCTACATCTTCCCGAAGAACGGCTATCGCGATCCGATCGTCGAGCAGCTCTTGAACGTCAGACTCAAGACATTTTCGCTCAAGAAGAGCACCGTCACGTGGGACGTCGAAACCACACTGCTCAAGACGCCTGAGTTTGCTGAAGTTTTCGACGCTTACGGACTCACTACCCTTGGCTGGACCTTCTCCGGATTCTATTTCCCACACCTCGGAAAGAACTACACACTCGACGTGTCGGACATAACCGTGCAGTCGATGCTCAACCGGATTGTTAAAGAAAGTCCGACCGCGAAGTTCTGGAGCGTCAGTCGCGACAGCAGTGAACACGTCTTCTCGCTCAATCTGGCTGCGCTCCAGGAAGGCACGCCCAAAAACTTTCGCCGCATCGACTTTGAGGAACTTGACCTGCTGAGCTATCCCATACCTTAGCGGTGTTTCGCCGCGACTGAGCCCCGGAACGGCGGGCCTCTTGCCTCATTCGCCCTCTGCGGCCATAATGGGTTCAGCTAAATGATAAAAAGTGAAAGCGAGCGTTAGGCTCGCTTTTGTATTTCAGGAGTCGAAAATTTGAGTTCTTTTTGCCGTCAACGCCCCTACATCTATGGAATCCTCCCGACAATTCTCCTCCTAATCGCATCCGTCTCCGCGGTGGGGCAGTCGACTGGCCCCAGCGAAGAAGCCTCCAACTCCGTCATGACCCGTATGGAACGCGCCCGCGCGCTCGCCGCAGTTCATCAACTCCAGGCGGCCGCGACTGAGTTGGAAAACGTACGCGCTTCGGTCAAGGACGTGGCGCTCAAAAATGTGGCGACGTTGATGTTGCTCGGGATCTATCTGGAAGACGGTAACTACGGACGCTCTCAATCACTGCTCGAAGAAACTTTTCAAACACGTGGCGAACAGAAAGACGAATCACTTCGCACTTACTTCGCCGCCGCCGGTCAGACCGTAAACGGCATCCGTTCGCATCTCGCTCGGTATCGTAGTTTTGGACTCAATCCGAGCGACTCGAATCTCCCGGCTGAGGCGAACACGGATCTGGAGCGCGTGCGCGGGCTGCTGGAACGAGTCATCGCGCAAGCAAACGAGATTTCCAAAGAACCGGGCCGCAGTTACGAATCACTCGCATTGTTGGAAGACGTGCTCAGCATGCGCACGTCGCTGGCGCGCAATGACGAGGATCGCGCGAAGTGGCAGACCGAGTTTTTAACGTCAAGGGAGAAGATGGCTTCGTCGCAGATCCAGGTCGCTTCGCTCGGACGCTCATCGGCCCTCGACGCCGTCACAAACAGGATTCCCAATCCGTTTGCAACGCCCAAAACGGATGCACCGCAAGCCGCAACACCGGCCGCGATGCCGAGCCCGCAACCGACAACCACCACCACCACTGCCGAACCGCAACTCATCAGCACCGGTTCGTTGAGCGGACGCGAAAGCAAACGCGTCACGCCGAATTATCCATCCCAGGCAAAGACGCACAACGTCACCGGCACCGTGCGTGTTTTTGCCATCGTCGACGAAAACGGTAAGGTTTGGGTCACCAACTCAGAAGGCCCGATGCTGCTCCGGGCAGCGGCTGAAGAAGCGGCTCGCGCCTGGACGTTCCCGCCGTCTCTCTCCAACGGCAAGCCCGTGAGGCTCGCCGGCTACCTGGATTTCGAGTTCAAGCTGTAGCCACAAAAAGGCACAAAGGTTTCTTGTGCTTCTTTGCGGCTTCAATCTTGACTTAAAAGTAAGGATTAAGTTAAGCTGCCTGCGGTTAATAAGTTAGATGAAGATCTCGGCTCAAGAAGAATACGGTTTACGCTGCCTGCTTCAGTTGGCGCGCGCTGAAATCCTGGGCGAATCGCTGACGCTTTCGCAAATCGCCCGGCTCGAAGGTATCTCTTCCGCCAATGCCGGGAAACTGATGTGGATCTTGAGCAAGGCCGGGTTGGTTCAGTCGACGCGTGGCATCAAAGGCGGCTACTCGCTCGCGCGGCCCGCGTCGCAGATTCGTCTCAACCAGGTGATCAGGGTTCTGGAAGGCGAACCGGCCGAGTCGCATTGCAAGAGTTACGCGGGAGTGCTCGATGCGTGTGTACACACGGGCGACTGCGGCATTCGACCGGTGATCGTGGAATTGCACCAGATCGTCGATAACGCGCTCGCCGACATCACGCTGTCGCAGTTGTTGGGCACGGAAGCAAACGTCGACGCCGCATTGCACCAGATTCAAGGAGTCAAACCGAAAGACAGTCGAGTTTAGAAGATGAGTACAGCAGAAATTTTAAGTAAACAGGAATACAAGTACGGCTTCGTCACAGACATCGAGTCGGATGTGATCCCGCGCGGTTTGACGGAAGACACGATTCGTTTGATCGTCGCGAAGAAGAACGAGCCTGAGTGGATGCTGGAGTTTCGGCTGAAGGCTTTCCGTCACTGGCTGACGATGACCGAGCCGAAGCATTGGCCCAACATCTCGTATCCCGAGATCGATTACCAGGACATCATTTACTACAGCGCGCCGAAACAGAAGGCGACCAAGGCGAGTCTCGACGAGGTCGATCCCGAGCTGTTGCGGACGTTTGAAAAACTCGGCATTCCGCTAACGGAGCAGAAGCAGTTGGCCGGCGTTGCTGTTGACGCCGTGTTCGACTCGGTTTCCGTCGCGACAACTTACAAAGAAAAACTGAAGAAGCACGGCGTGATCTTCTGTTCGTTTACGGAAGCGATCAGAGACTATCCGGAACTCGTGAAGAAGTATCTCGGTTCCGTCGTGCCGACCAACGACAACTTCTTCGCAGCGCTGAACAGTGCGGTCTTCTCGGATGGCAGCTTCTGTTTCATTCCGAAAGGCGTTCGTTGTCCGATGGAACTCTCGACTTACTTCCGTATCAACAACGCGGAGTCGGGACAGTTTGAGCGAACGCTGATCGTCGCTGAAGAAGGTTCGTACGTTTCGTATCTCGAAGGCTGCACCGCGCCGAAGTTCGATCGCAACCAACTGCACGCAGCGGTGGTTGAACTGGTCGCACTCGACGACGCGCAGATCAAGTATTCGACAGTGCAGAACTGGTACGCGGGCGATGAAGAAGGCCGCGGCGGTATCTACAACTTCGTTACGAAACGCGGCAAATGCGCCGGAAGAAATTCGAAGATTTCGTGGACGCAAGTTGAAACCGGATCGGCGATCACGTGGAAGTATCCGTCGTGCATTCTGCAAGGCGACAACTCGATCGGTGAGTTTTACTCAGTCGCGTTGACCAATCACGCGCAGCAAGCCGACACCGGCACGAAGATGATCCATCTCGGCAAGAACACGCGCTCGACGATCATTTCCAAGGGAATCGCGGCGGGAAAATCGAATAACAGTTATCGCGGACTCGTGAAGGTGATGCCGAAAGCCGAAGGCGCGCGCAACTACACGCAGTGTGATTCGATGCTGATCGGATCGAGTTGCGGCGCGAACACGTTTCCGTATATCGAAGTTATGAACGACAGTTCCAGCGTGGAGCACGAAGCATCAACTTCGAAGATCAGCGAGGAGCAGCTTTTCTATCTACAACAGCGCGGCATCTCGCAGGAAGATGCGGTGTCGTTGATCATCAACGGTTTTTGCAAAGACGTTTTTCTACAGTTGCCGATGGAGTTTGCAGTTGAAGCACAGCGGCTGTTGGGTCTGAAGTTGGAAGGTAGTGTGGGGTAAAGGCCACAGATTTGCACGGACTGAACACGGACAAGAAAAGCTCTGTGTTAGTCGGTGAACATCCGTGGCTTTAGGAGAATAGATGTTAGAGATCAGAAACTTACATGCCGCAATCGACGGTAACGAAATCCTTAAAGGCATCAATTTAACGGTCAAGAAGGGCGAGATTCACGCCATCATGGGCCCGAACGGCTCGGGCAAATCCACGCTCGCGAAAGTGCTCGCCGGTCATCCGCAATACGAGGTGACGAAAGGCGAGGTCATTTACGAAGGCCGAAACTTATTGGAACTGGCGCCTGACGAACGCGCGCGTGAAGGCGTGTTCATGGCGTTTCAGTATCCGATTGAAGTGCCGGGCGTTTCGAACGCGCAGTTTTTACGGCTCGCTTACAACGAGAAGCGCAAACATCTCGGCGAAGAAGAACTCGATCCGCTCGAGTTCAAAGACCTGCTGAAAGAGAAAGCGAAAGTCGTCGAGATGGATTCGAGTTTTATGACGCGCTCGGTGAACGAGGGTTTCTCCGGCGGCGAAAAGAAGCGCAACGAGATCCTGCAAATGGCGGTGCTCGAACCGAAGCTTGCGGTGCTCGACGAAACGGATTCCGGTTTGGACATCGACGCGTTGCGCGTGGTCGCGGGCGGTGTGAACAAACTGTTGACTCCCGATAATGCCATCATTGTTGTTACTCACTATCAGCGACTGTTGAATTACATCGTGCCGCACTACGTGCATGTGCTGGCTGGTGGCCGAATCGCGCGCGAAGGTGGGAAGGAGTTGGCGCTCGAACTCGAGTCGAAGGGATACGACTGGATCAAGACGTCGACACAAACGGCAAACTTGAACGCGGCGAATTAAGCAATGGTCACTGAACTCGCAAAAACAGAGAATCACTATCAATCGGCGTTTCGCTCCGTGCGCGAAGTGAGCCCGACGGTTCCGTGGCTGGAACTGG
>DATELP010000059.1:0-2826 GCA_035276425.1 Pyrinomonadaceae bacterium | reverse complement strand
TGCGTGATTCAAAATTGCTAACCCACGTTACGGCCGCCGCGTACGCGCAGGCCCATGAGTCTTGCCGGAAAAACTCCGAAGTCTTCAACTTCCCAGGTATTGCCATCGCGCAAACGAACACGCGCCGCGGGTATCAACATCCCCTGATCCTCGCCACGGCCGACGTATACTTCCGCGTAGCCGAACGGATACATCGTCGAGCGCGTGCCGTAACGCAGTTCAGCGAAGCGTACGTTACGTTGATAAAGGACCGTGATTTTGGTTTGACCTTCGCCCGTTTGCGAGACCATGATCGCGTTCGCTGGTATACCGACGCCCGTTCCGATCTCGATGCGGCCGGCTTTCATGCGCTCGAGTGTCCGCATGAGTTGATCCTGTCCACCGGATTGCAAGGCGGAATTGAGCTGGTTGATCTCGTCAGGCGTCGTGATGCGATCGACGATCAGTCTGAACGGAAGCGAGCGCCCGGGTCTCGGTCCGCCGACGAAGTAGACGGTGCCCGTGATCGTGGCGCCGGCGTAGGCGCTTTCTTGCGCGGAAGCATTTATTTGTGGAATGAACGCCGCGATCCCTGCAAGCAAAAGGATCGCCAGCCGAGTTTTTCTCTTCATAGATCCCTCGGGACACTCGATTTTTGTTCTTTGTTCGGGGGGAAGGCGGGCAGCGTACCAGTGAACCTCTGCAAGATCGGTGCGCTGACGTACGTTGCAAGACTTACGTGTGAGTCAACATCAAAACGTAACCATCAGGATCGACGAGTTTAAACTCGCCGCGCGGAGCGTAGAAGGGCGTCGTGATCGGGCCGGGTTTGAGTCCTTTGTTGCTGAGTGAGGCATGCACCGTTTTTACGTCGTCGGTGTAAAGGTAGAAGAGGACACGCTGCTGGCTTGGGACGATGGGTTCGTTCGCGGCGGCGAGCATCAACTGCGCGTTGTCTGACTGTAGCCACGCCCAGGTTGGTCTCGTTGCGCCTTCCGCGGTGAACGTGTTGCCGAGCTCGAAGCCGAGATGTTTGTAGAAGTCGATGGAGCGTTCGACATCGGCGACGAATAGCATCGGAACGAGTTGTCGAGTTTTCATTAGTCCAGAACGGTGATGCCCTTGAGTGCGCGCGTTGAAAGTTCGTTGGCGGAGGTTGCCGGTTTTGCGGCGCCGGTGTCCTCAACGTAAACGATGATGAACTCGTGGCGTTTCGCGTTGTCGACGAGGCGCACGAACCGCTGATATCTCAGTGCTTCAGGTGCGTGAAAGCCCTTTTGCGTCAGAAACGCGATTGCACGTGCGGCGTCTGACTCAGGCTGCTGTTTGAGCACGGCTGAAACGCTCGGCACGCTCTCGGTGTTGGTGATGTATTGTTGGCCGTGGATGTCTATGGTCCCCGTGACGGCGTAGTCATAAGTTGCATCAGTATTCGGCAAGTAGCCTTCGAACTGGACCAGGTACAGGCGGCTGATATGTCCGTGCTTGTCAGCATCCACGAAGAAAAACTGCTCAGCTTGTGAGCGTCCGTACAGGACAAACTGCTGCGTGCCGGCGTACTTGAAGTGCTTGTCAAACTTGAGACGGATGTTCGGCAGGGAAGTCGACGTCAATACCTGACCTTTCACGGTCCTTGACGGTTGCGAAGCATCTTTCGACTGCGACTGAGCGCTGGACCAGGCGATAAGGCACGCAAGTATAAGAAGTAGAAATCGGCCGTTCGTTATGGTCATACGCTCCTCAGGATGCGAGTTTTCGTAAGTTATAATGGTTCGCCTCGTTTAAGTAAATACTGATAGAACGCGCGATGTGCTGGTCGAGTGCAGGAGGTGGTGCAGATGAGTGGAGAAGATTTGCGGCCGCCGGTTTGGGTTGGGCACGTGGTGCTGGAAACCGATCGATTGCCCGAGAGCGCCGCGTTCATGCGCCAGATCGGTTTGCGGCTGGTTATCGAGCGGCCGCAGGTTGCCGTGCTTGAACTTCGCGGCGGCACGCATCTCGTGCTGATTGCGAAACCGAGTATTAACGCCGGTGACGCGCCGTTCGATCTGATGGTGGAAGACCTGCACGCGACCCACGAACGGTTTGCTTCGCTCGGACTGGCGCCGACGCCGATTGAAAGATTGTCGCGCGAACACGAGTGCTTCAAAGTGCGCGAACCCGCTGGACATGTCATCTCATTCGTTTCAAACCACGTCACCGGCCAGCCGGTCTAAAACGTGAAAAGTCCTCTTACAGCGGAGCTCGAGCGCCTCAATGATTTGCCGGCGAGTGCGTTCGAAAGGTTCTTGTCCGAGCATCCACCTTCAAGAGCGATGATCGATGAGTTGGTGCTGCTGTTGACGGCGGACGAAGCGAGGAACCATCGTCAAGTCACGGCGCTGTTGAAGCGGCTGGCGGAAAAGGAAGTACGGTTCACGAGCGAACAACGCCGCGCGATCTTTGATGCGCTAGCCGAGGTGAAGGACTGGGAGTCGAAATTAAATCTCTGTCAGATGCTGCAGCACGTCAGGATTCCGAAAGGGTCGCAGGGTAACGTGGCGTGGTTTCTGGAGCGCTGTCTGGCAGAACCGAACAAGTTCCTGCGCGCCTGGGCCTACAGCGGCTTTTACGAACTCGCGAAACAATACCGCGAATACCGGCAACTGGCCCTCAATCACCTGGACCGCGGCGAGCGTGAGCAGTCCGCCGCCGTCAAAGCCCGGATCAGAAACATCCGCAAGGCAATGAAGGGACTTGACTAGGAAGCCACTTCAGCAACGATCTCGTACGACCGTACGCGAGCGGGGTGGTCGTAGAGACTCGTGACGATCATCAATTCGTCGGCCCCGGTTAACTCGACAAACT
>DATELP010000058.1:0-10810 GCA_035276425.1 Pyrinomonadaceae bacterium | reverse complement strand
TGTCTTTTTTCAGGCCGGCCGAGGATCATCGACCCGCCGGTACTACGGCAAAAACCAGGAGCGGTCCGCAGACCGCTCCGCTTTGCTAGTGTGCTATTTCAAACTGTCTCAACTGAGGGGTTCACCCCAGCTTCTTGTGCCGTTTTGTGGCTAACGGCCGAGCCAGCCGCCATCCACGACCAGCACGTGGCCATTAACGTAATCACTTGCCGCTGACGAGAGAAACACTGCGGCGCCGGCGATGTCGCCGGGTTCGCCCCAACGACCGGCGGGGATGCGTTCGAGGATTTGGCGATTGCGCGTCTCGTCGGCTTGCAACGCCGCGGTGTTGGTGGTGCGCATGTAACCGGGCGCGATCGCGTTGACGTTGATCCGGTGTTTGGCCCACTCGTTCGCGAGCGCTTTCGTGAGTTGCGCCACCCCGCCTTTCGACGCTGCGTACGCCGGGACCGTGATGCCTCCCTGAAACGAAAGCAGCGACGCGATGTTCACGATCTTGCCGCCACGCCCACTCTCGATCATGTGTTTGCCCGCGAGTTGCGAGAGCCGAAACACACTCGACAGATTCACTTCCAGCACTGTGGTCCAATCTTCTTCCGAATACTCGACCGCGGGCGCGCGGCGAATCGTGCCGGCGTTGTTGATGAGTATGTCGAGCCGGCCGAAACGTTCGAGAGCTTGATCGATGATCAGCTTCGCGGTTTCCGCTTTGCTCAGATCGCCAATGATCGGGAAAGCAGCGCCGTCAGCGCTCTCGATCTCCGCGCAGGTTGCTTCGGGCGAACGGCTGTTGCCGTGACACGCGACTTGCGCGCCGGCTTCGGCAAGTGCGATGGCGATTGCGGCGCCGAGACCGGTCGATGCTCCGGTGACTAACGCGACGCGTTCGTGTAGTTTGAATGTATTCAGGATTGAGTTCAAAGTTTGAGGATTCTAAGTCCAACAATTCTCGCGGGCAAAGTCAGGGAAGCACTTGACGTCATCAAACCCGGCGAACGTGTGCTCGCGATCATTCCCGATAAGACACGCGACGATAACACGGACCTCCTGTTTCCAATCGCAACGGAGTTTCTTGCGCAGTGCGGTGTGGCGGCGTTCGACGCGCTCGTTGCGCAAGGCACGCATCCGCCGATGTCTCGGGAGCAAAAGCTTGCCAAGATCGGCGCCACGAGTTTTGCAGGCAGACTATTCGATCATCGTTGGGACGTGCCCGAAGAACTGACCACGCTTGGTGAATTGAGTGCGGAAACAGTGCGTGAACTGACCGGCGGATTGATCGAACATGCGGTTTCGGTGAGCATCAACAAGTTACTGGCGCCGGGCGTTTACGACGTGGTCGTGCTCTTCGGTGCGACTGTGCCGCACGAAGTCGCGGGCTTCGCGGGCGGCGCGAAGTATTTCTTTCCCGGTGTTGCCGGACCGGAGTTGACGCACACGACACACTGGCTCGGCGCGCTCGCCGGAATCGAAAACATCATCGGCGAAGTCGAGACGCCAACGCGCAAACTCATCGAAGCGGCCGCGGACCTGATTCCCGCGCGCGTGATCTCGCTCAACTCGGTCGTCTCGCGCGACGCGAACGGAGAGCTAGTGACTTACGCATTGTTCACGGGAGATTTCCGCGAAGCGTTTCGACGAGCGGCAGAAGTGAGCAGGCAGGTACACATTCGTTACACGGACCGGAAGTATCAAACCGTCGTCGCACTGCTCGATCCGCATTACGACGAGATGTGGGTTGGCGGAAAGGCGAGCTACAAACTCGGCGCGATTATCGAAGACGGCGGAGAACTGATCATTTACGCGCCACACCTGACGAAGATTTCAGAAACGCACGGCGCGCTGATCGAAAGATATGGTTACGCGCCGCTCGAAGTCGTGCGCGACATGCTCGGAGCTTCAGCGGAACTGCGCGAGAATCTCTGCATCGCGGCGCACCTCGTACACGTCTCTTACGCCGGACGCAGCGACGAGCACGGACGCGTCGTTCCTCGTTACCGAATCACGATGGCCACTGGTCTTGATGAAGAGACTTGCAGGCGGGTCAACCTCGGTTATTTGGATTACCGTACACTCGATCTCGAAGCGCTGAGTTCACAGCGCGATACACTGGTTGTGAAAGACGCAGGACGCGATCTCTACAAAACAAAGCAATCCGCAGATTACACAGATTCTGCGTAATCTGCGGATGGTTTTAAGCAACTAACGCAGTGGGCGCTTCGATGACATTGCAACTGGCAATAAATTCATCGAGCTCGCCGCCACCAATCGGCGTCGAGAACAAGTAACCCTGTCCGTTCTCGCATTCCAACTTCCGCAACAAGCGCAACTGATCTTCAGTCTCAACACCTTCAGCCACGACGTCCATGCCGAGATTCTGGGCCAACGCCACGATCGTGCGAACGATCGCGAGGTTCTCTTCATTCTCCATCATCTGCGTCACGAACGAACGGTCGATCTTCAACGTGTCGATCGGAAAACGTTGCAGGTAACTCAGGCTCGAATAACCCGTGCCGAAGTCGTCGATGCTCAACTGCACGCCGAGATTGCGCAACTGCGTCAACAGCTTCACCGCGGCTTCAATGTTGTCGCTGAACACCGATTCGGTGATCTCCAGCTTCAAACAACGCGGCGGCAGACCCGACTCTTCGAGCAACTGCGCGATGTTCCTGACCAGGCTCGGCTCATTGAACTGCGTCACTGACAAGTTGACGCTCACGAATAAGGGGGGTGAGGACGGATACGTTTCCAGCCACTCGCGCGCCTGGCGACACGCCGAGCGGAGCACGGTTTGGCCGATGTTCAGGATTAAGCCCGTCTCTTCGGCGACTGGAATAAATTCTTTCGGCGGTACGAGACCACACTCCGGATGGCGCCAGCGCACGAGCGCTTCGAAGCCGATCAGCGTGCGGTTTTGCAGCGAAACGATTGGTTGATAGTCCACGAAGAGTTCGTCTCTTTCGCACGCGCGGCGCAGATCGGTTTCCATCTTCAATCGGCTCATCAACTCGCCGTGCATGTCGTGACCAAAGATCTCGTAACGTGCTTTGCCGCGTACTTTGGCGCGGTGCATCGCGGTTTCTGCGTTGCGCAGCATGTTGGAAGCATCGTTGGCGTAGTCCGAACCGAGCGCGATGCCGATGCTCATCGTCGTGTAGACTTCCTGGCCCAACAGGTTGAACGAAATCGACAGGGCTTGTTGAATGCGCGTCGCGACTGACGACGCCTCGTCTTCACCCGACACGTCGTCGAGCAGCACGGCAAACTCGTCGCCGCCGACGCGGCCCAGCACATCGTTCTGTCGCAAACAGGTCTTCACGCGGTGCGCGATCTGAAGCAACAACTGATCGGCGCTCGCACTGCCGAGACTGTCGTTGACGAGTTTGAAACGATCGACGTCGAGCATGAGCACGGCGCATTGCTTGTTCGCAGACTTGCGAGCGACGCGCAGTTTCAACAGATCGAAGAACCGCGCGCGGTTGGGCAGGCCGGTAAGCGTGTCGAGCGTGAGCTTTTCTTCCGCGAGTTTGCGATCGGTGATGTCCTGCACCTGGAAAAACAACCGCTTCGATCCGCTCTCGGAATCTTTCAAAAGCGAGACATGCCATTGCACCCAGACCGTGTGTCCCTGCTCGTGAATGTAACGTTTCTCCTGTTCGTGACTCTGAATGTAGCCCTCGATGACGCGCTGGATGTACGACTGCACGTGGCGCAGATCGTCGGGATGCGTGAGCCGCTGAAAACTGGTGGCGCGCAGTTCCTGTTCGGAGTAACCGACCAGCTTGCAGAGCGCTTCGTTAACCTGGATCCAACTACCGTCGACGGAAACTACAGCCATGCCGATCGCGGCGTTGTCAAAAGTGCCCTGACGATTTGCGTAAGCCTGTGGGCCGGTTGAAAGCGCGAAGGGAATCGAGTTTGGCGCAAAAGGTGATTCGGGAGACGCTTCGGATTCGGTTGCTTGAGCGAGTCCGAGTTGCTTGTTTTGGTTTCGCTCAGTTGCACGGCGGCGCTTCATGCGCTTCTGTTCGTACATCGCCTGGTCGGCTTGTTCGAGCAGTTCTTCGAAGCACGTCATCCGTTCCTGTTCGAGCGTCGCGACGCCGATACTGAAAGCGAGTTTGTGACCGCGTGTTTCGGTGGCGTTGTAAGCTTTGAGGTTTTCGTTGAGTCGCGTGATTGCTTCTTCTTTGTCGGCGTTTCGATCGGTAACGAGGACGGTGAACTCATCGCCGCCGAGGCGCGCGATGATGTCGGTGGATCGGAAACTGCGATTCAGAATCGCGGCCGTGCTGACGAGCGCGTTGTCGCCTTCCTGGTGACCAAACTCGTCGTTGATCTTCTTCATGCCGTCGAGGTCGATGAAAAGGAGCAAGAGATTTTCTTTTTGACGGCGAGCGAAGTCGAAATAGGGCGCTGCTTGTTTGAGTAAGCCGCGACGATTCAGGAGCCCGGTCAGTTCGTCTTTGTGCGAACTGTCGCGCAGCGTGTCTTCGATCTTCTTACGTTCGGTGATGTCGCGCACCACCTGCACCAAACCGCCACCCACGACGCTCGAGATCGAGATCTCCAACGGCACTGAGCCGCCGTTGATTTTCAAACCGTTAGCTTCACCGCGCCACGAACCATCGCGCCAGACGGCCGGCATGATCTGTTCTTTGAGACGCACGAGTTCTTCGTTGAAGAAAAACATTTCCCAACTCGCGCCGATCAAACGTTCCGATTCGGCGTAGCCGAAAATGTTGGCGTAAGCGTCGTTTAGGTAAGTGCAGACGCCGTAGTGATCGATGATCGCCATGCCGTCCATCGAAGCCTTCATCGCGGCAGCTTGTTGGGCAAGAGAGCCGGCCGCGCGTTTCCGTTCGGTGATGTCGCGGGCAACGACGGAAGCGCCTGTAATCGTTTTGTCTTCGAGAATGGGCGAGATGGTCAGCGAAACGTCGATTGGATGATGGCCCTTCTTCAGATGGACCACTTCGTACTGGTTGACGGTTTCGCCGCGTGCGACCTTTTCAAACAGCAGCGCTGCTTCCTGGCCGCGGCGATGATCGAACAGTGTGGCGATCGGCGAGCCGAGCGCTTCTTTCGCGGTGTAACCATAGATGCCGCGCGCGCCACGATTCCAACTCATGATCGTGCCTTCGGGCGTAACGCCGATGATCGCATCGCGCGAAACGTCGACGATGTCTTGCAGCGTGGAGAGTTCGAGTTTGACGCCGGTTAGTTGTTCGTCAGTTCCTTTCCAACCGACCCAAACGGCGGCGCTCGCGACAATCTGGGAGGCGAACAGGCTGACGACGATTAAGGTTAACTTCGAGCCGAAAAGCGCGGGAGCGATAAAGCAAAGTCCCAGGAGGCCGGGAATCACAAAAATCGGGAGGGGCCATAACTTGCGGCTGGCGCGGGAGACTAAATTGTTACCGTTCGAAGACATGTTCTTGGGGGAAACATCTTGGGTCGAATTTTCAAACTGCGGGGAGGCTCGCCTCACCCTCTTAGCTACTCGCGTGCCAATGCGCTGTTTAGGCAAAACTACCGGGAAACACGCCCCGGGTTGGTCACATTAACCGTTTCGCAAAAGCAATCTGACTTGAAGGAAGTTAATTTGAGAGTAGGAGTTGGACCAACTTTGTCCGAAGACTTCTTTAGTGGTTGGCAGGAACATTTCTGCGGCTACGCCGTCGGATGTGAGGCGGGGCTCCGCCCCGCCGGAATAGTTGTAGTAGGAGTTGGGCTGAGCCCGAACCGGGGGCACAGCCCTTTTAGTTTGTTGTTATAGCCTCCGGCAGGGCGGAGCCCAGCCTCACATCCGGCGGCGCAGCCGCTCAACTACTGCTGTTTCGGCACCTGATAAGCCGCGGACCAGATGTTCGGGCTCGCGAGGACGCATTGGTTTTGCTGGATCGCGGTTCCCACCTGATAAGGTCCGGTGTAAGTCGGACAACCACACTGAACCAGAGGTAGACCCGTGTTCGGATCGGTTTTGTCGGTCTTCTTACACGGCGCTGTCATGCACCCGGCGTACGCTGCCGGCGTGGCGCAGGTCGTCGGATCGATGGGGAACTTCTTTTCGAGATACAGGCTGAAGGTCGAGATCAGATCCGCGCCCGGGATCAGCGTATTGTTGTTGATGGCCTCACAGACAGGCGCTTCGACCGAACCGGTTGGCTGACATTTTCTGCCGTCTTTCCCGCACGCTTCTACAGTTTGCAGGTAAACATCCAGATTCAGGATCGCGTTGATGTCGACGAGATAAGGCTGCCCGGCCGGTATCGCGTAGCACGTGCAGTTGGCGAGGTTGCCGCTGCCGAGCGTGCAGGGCACGGTTCCTTCAGGACCGGAGTAGTAGCAAAGCGCGATGGACGCACCCTGACACTTCACAAAGTTTGCCTTCTCCACGACGATGTCGGCCCATGCTGGACCGTAAGGAGTTGTCGGAAGCGTGTTGAGTTTGAAGGATTTGTTTCCGGTGTACTGGCCAAAATCAAAGGTCGTCGCCGGGGAAGATGCGGGGGTTGCGGTTGCGGTAGGCGTCGGAGTAGCTGTCGACGTATTCGTATTGGTACCTCCGCAGCCGAAGATTAGCAGGCAAACCAACGCCACGATCGCAGTGTACAGATACCACTTTTTAAGCATAGTAAGTCCTCGTCTAGGTTATGGTCTTGCTGGTTAATTGCGTGGGCGATGGGAGTGGTTGAAGCACGAGACGGTGATGAGAACCGCCTCATGACAGACGTTTAGCATCCATGCGGAAAAAGTGTCAATAGGACAAAAATCCGCAGGCGAGTCGCAATACCGCAAACGAATGAGTTAGAGCTTAGTCGTCGCCGATCAACTGATCGAACGTCATTTCCTGGATCGAGGGTGGCACTTCCAGCAGGAAAGCGGCGAAGTTCAAGTCGTCCGGAATGTCGATCGCGAGTTTCTTGACTTGCCGCATGTGGACCTTACGCTCTTCCTCGCGGTCGTGCTTGTCGGGCAATAACCCAAAACCCTTTGGTCCATACGCTCCGCACTCTCTGTGTTCCATGACCCAAACGCTTTGGATTTTGTGGAGGCCAACCGCGAGGCCCAGGTGATCGAAAAAGGTTTTGCCCCAGTGCGGTTTGTCACATTGGACCGCCCCCAACGCCGCACCGGCGAGGACCACGTGATCGTACTTTATACCCTTCATCAGCTCCGTAATCGTCAATAAGAAACGGAAATCCATGCAGGTCAACAGCAGTACGTCAGCCTCGTGGTTCGGATCGGGGTCCACCTTCAGCTTTTTCAGGCTGGTGGCAAAATCGACAAGGTGCTGCTCAGCATGCTCGGTCATGAGGTCTCCTTCACGGTCGTATTTAGAGATTGGTTTTAAGTGACGGCCCTGGTTCGGATTAAGCCTTTACCCTCACCTTAATTCGATCGATCTCACGAGTCAACAGCGTCCTGACTCAGACCACCATCGGCTAAGATAACAATCATGAGGATAGCTTTTCTTTCAATCGAGCCAGAGGTACTAAAACAGAAGTATGTTACAGACGACGACCTGGTTGTAGAACCACTGCAACACCTGGGTCACGATGCCGACTTTGTAGTGTGGCGACATGCGGTCGATTGGCCGCAGTACGACGGTGTTGTAATCCGCTCTACCTGGGATTATCAGGATCATCTACCCGCGTTCTTGCGCGTTTTGAGGGAGATCGAAACACAAAGCCGGTTGGCGAATCCGCTGGACCTCCTGAATTGGAACTCTGACAAGAAAGTCTATCTACAGGACGTCGAAAAGCGTGGCGGCAAGATAATCCCGACCATTTGGGGCGATAGCGAAATCGACGATCACCTGATTCAACAGTGGTTCGAGAAGTTTCAGACTGACGAGCTCGTTATCAAGCCTACCGTTGGCGCAAATGCACAAGATGCCTTCCGGCTTAAACGCGGTGCAAAACATGCCGCTGACTTGAGCAAAATCTTCGACCAGCGCTCGTACATGGTCCAACCGTTTATGCGTGGCATCGTGGAAGAGGGAGAATTCTCGTTGTTCTATTTCAACTGTGATTACAGTCACGCGATTCTGAAAACTCCGAAAACGGGCGACTTCCGGGTTCAGGAAGAACACGGAGGAGCAATCAAGCCGGTCGAACCATCGGCCGAGTTGTTGGCAACCGGCGAGAAAATCGTGCAGTGCATTTCACCGACTCCGCTTTACGCACGAGTTGATCTTGTGCGAACAGAAGCCGGCGAATTTGCGATGGTGGAGTTGGAACTGATCGAGCCGTCAATGTACCTGCGCATGGCCGATCACGCGCCGCAGATGTTTGCCGAAGCAATCGACAGATGGCTAATTTCGCGGAAAAGCTGAACAGGGCTTGGGTGTCTTGATTTTAGAGTAGATGGTGCCGGAGGTCGGACTCGAACCGACATGAACAGTGAAGTTCGCCAGATTTTGAGTCTGGTGCGTATACCAATTTCGCCACTCCGGCGCGAAGGCCAGACATCATAAGGCCCTTTCCCGCAGAGCGCAACAACCGGCCAAAAAAGGCCAGAATTGGTCCAATTCGCCGAACCTAAATACCTGCGTAAAAACTTGTTTGCCACGGACCACATAAAACGCTAGAATGCTCTAGCCATTAGTGGCAGGGCACTCCAAGGTCCCAAAAACCTACCCTTACAAAGCGCGGCTTAAGCTTTAAGAGATTCCCTTAGCACCATTGCCCTGTCGTTCCAGGAGAGACGAAATGCCGACAATTGCGTCGCCCCGCATATTGATAGTCGATGATGAAGTCGAGATTACGGAGATTCTCGCGGACCTGCTGAGCGAAGATTACGAGTGCATTCGAGCCGGTTCAGCCGAACAGGCGCTGGCCCTCCTAAACGAGAATGAGTTCCAACTCGTAATCAGCGATATCACGATGCCCGGCATGAGTGGACTCGAAATGATTCCCCATGCGAAGGCCCTTGCTCCCGAAACCGTCGTCGTGATGATCAGCGGAATGCAGACCGTCGAAAGCGCGATTGGCGCTTTACGCCGCGGCGCGTTCGATTACCTGATGAAGCCTTTCGACCTGCGGCAGGTCGAGGCTGTCGTCAAACGCGCACTCGAACATTACGACCTCGTCGTCGCGAAACAACGTTACGAAAACCATCTCGAAGAACTCGTCGAACAACGCACCGCGGAACTCGATCGCGCGTTGAACTCGCTCGAAGGCGCCTATCGTTCGACACTGAAAGCACTAACCGCGGCACTCGAAACGCGCGATTCCGAAACACACGGTCACTCCGAACGCGTCGTCAGTTACAGTTTGCGTCTCGGACGCGAATACGGCCTGAACAGCGACGAGATGAAGTCGTTGGAATTCGGATCGCTGCTGCACGACATCGGCAAGATCGGCGTGCCGGATTCGATTCTGCGTAAACCCGCGAAGCTGACGGACGAAGAATGGGTGCGCATGCGCGAGCACCCACTACACGGCCAGCAGATTTTGCGCGGGATTGAATTTCTGCAAGGCGCGGCGCGAGTGGTGGCCCAGCATCATGAGCAGTGGGATGGCTCAGGCTATCCGATTGGACTGCACGGCGAGGACATCGACATCTGCGCGCGTATCTTCGCAGTGGCTGATGCGTTCGACGCGATCACGAGCGATCGTGTGTATCGCCGCGGGAAGTCGTACGAAGCGGCAGCGCAGGAACTGGATGATTGGGCCGGACGGCAGTTTGACCCGAAGGTGGTCGAGGCGTTTCATCGCGTGCCGAAGGAAGATTGGGAAGCGCTACACCGGCAGTCGTTGTTGCCGAAGAAAGATCAGTTTGACGTGCGGCAGTTTGTGCAGGTGATGGAGTCCCAGTTGGAGGCTGTTGTTAGGTAAGCCACAAAGAGAGGCACAAGAAGCACAAAAGGCACAAGAGCTATTAGGGAGTTGGGACGACGTAACCGCGGCGCGCTTGTAGATTCAAACCAACTCTTCGTGAGGCGACTTCAATCCGCCGGTACTCACCTGGATTCGCTTCCGCCAACGGACGCTTCGGACGATAAGTCACAACGTATTCCGCACCGATAGCACGAGCGACCTCGTCGGCCTGCGCGAGCATTTGTTCGCTGTTCAGCGGCAACATCCACTTGCCACCGGTTTCGTCAGCCACGTTCTTCAACGCCGGTTCGCTTTTCTTCACTTCAGCTTCGTAAGCCTTGCGTTGCTTTTTCATGGCTGGATCGAATCTGAAGCCGCCCAGGACGTATGACGGCGAACGATTCTGGCTCGGCGGCTGTGTGGGATCGGTCGCGCGGATTGGGTCGGAACTGTTCGGGAGCTGTCGGACAGCATTTTTCGAATCCTTTTTCTCGGGCTTCTGCTGCACAAACGCCGTGTAGCTGATGATATGGACCGTCGCCCGCGCGGAGATCAGTTTCGCCATCGCTTCCGCACGGCCCACCTTCGCGCCCGTTGAATCCACGCCGTCGGTAATCAACACGACGTGCCGGCTTCCTTCAGGCCGATCCTTCAACTGTTCGCTCGCGTTGAGAATCGCTTCCGAGATTCGCGAACGTTTGGTCGAGAACAGTTTGGTCTTCAGCGTTTTCAGAACCACGTTTTTGTCCGTGGTCCACGGTTGCAACATCTCGGCCGCATTGCCTGATTGCATTACCGCGATCGACGTTCCGTTCTGAAGTTTACCGATCAACTCTGACGCGACTTGTCGCGTCAGAGAAGTACTCTTCGACTGTCCACCGAGCCCGCTCAACTCGCCACCGGTATCGAGCACGAACAACACGTTTGCCGGAATATGCCGCACGCTGCGAAGTTGCTGCGCTACGCCATCCTCGAGCACCAGAATG
>DATELP010000057.1:0-15779 GCA_035276425.1 Pyrinomonadaceae bacterium | reverse complement strand
GGTCCCTGCTCGAGATCGAAAGGCCGCGAGAAGTCTTCAGTCACCAGACGCAGCGCTTCCTGCTCGCGCTGTTCGAGCGGCACTGACTGCAAATCAACCGGCGTGAGTGTTACTTCCAGCTTTGGCTGGATGAGTTGCATTGGTTGATCGTCGACGACGGTAAAAGTCGTGCGCACGACTTCATGGCGCGCGATCAACTCGTTCACGACCCGTTCCATGATTGCGACGTCGAGGCGGCCCTTGATCCGGCTGGCGCTGAAGATGTTGTAAGCCGCGTTGCCGGGTTGCAGTTGCTCGATAAACCAGAGCCGCTCCTGATCGATTGAAGTCGGAAACAGATCGACGTCTTCACGTGGTCGTCGCGGGATGCGATCGACTTGTGGCGCGAGTTGTCCTTTCGATTCTTTGTGCCTTTTTGTGGCATACCTCTCTCTCAATTCATCAAGCCGCGCGAGACTCGCAAGCACCGAATCAGCATCAACTCCGAAATCGACGAGACACGCGATCTCATCAACACCAACCTCAACGAGCGCATCGATCAACCGAGCACACTTATCAGGAGCGCCCATCAGCGTGCTCGTCTCGAAGTACTTCTCAAACGCAACACTCATCAGCGCCTCTTTATCCGCCTCGCTCACGTCAGCCACACCCGCTGCGGTGTTCTCATACTGTTTGAAGTAAGTGCGCAGATAATTGGAGAACGGCGCGCGCACTTTTTCCTTAACCACTCGATCGTCGTCGCCGACAAACGTGTGCAGCATGATCGTCACGACGCTGGTGCGCGGATCGTGTCCGTGCTTTGCACGAGCCTCGCGATAAACCTCAATGCGTTGGGCCAACTCTTCCCGCGAATAGCCGATGTAAGCCGCGAGAACGTTCGCCCCGATCGCTCCCGCTCTGCGCCACGTTTCGGCACTGCCTGAACTCGTGATCCAGATCGGCAAATGCGGCTGGATCGGGCGCGGCAGAATGCGAAACTCGACTTCCGCTCCGCCAGCGCTCGTTAGTTTTACCTGCTCGCCGGCCCATAACCTCTGAATCAACTCGATGTGACGAAACATCACTTCCTTGCGGTCGTCATATGCTTCCGGTGCGAAGATGAAATCGTTCGTATGCCAACCGGAAGCGAATGAGACCGCCACGCGTCCGTGCGACAGGTTGTCGACGAGCGACCACTCTTCCGCCACGCGCACCGGATGATGAAGCGGCAACGCAACGCTGCCGGCGCGAATCTGTATTCGCTCCGTCAGCACGGCCAGCGCGGCACTCAGCACAGACGGGTTCGGATATAGACCACCAAAATCCTGGAAGTGACGTTCCGGCGTCCAGACAGCAGTGAATCCGTGCCGGTCCGCAAACTTCGCGCTCTCCAGCACCAGCCGGTACTTGTCGTCAGAGGTCTTGGAACCGTCGTCAGAAAAGAAGTAGAGACTGAAACCGATACTTGCGTCGGAAGGTCGGTTTTCTTCAGACAGCTCAACAACCGGGGCGCTCGGTTGCGGATCGAGTTTCGCCTGCGCAACTTCTGGCGTTAGCGACTCGATCTCGCGTAGCAAACTGTCGAGCTCTGCAATTTCCTGTTCCTGCGCGATCAGATCGAAGATGCGCGTCGAAAGCGCCGCCGCGGTTTGAGATTCGAAAACAACACGCAAGGGCAGATCGACCTTGAACGTCGCGCGGAGTTCGGAAACGAGTTGGAGCGCGATGAGTGAATTACCACCGTGGTCGAAGAAGTTGTCGTGCGGACGAATGTTGTCGATCCCGAAAAGCTCGCACCAGATTGCGATGACCGTGGTTTCGACTTCGGCCACGTTGGAAAATGTTTGGTCGTTGGTCGGAAGCGTGGCGCTTTCAGTGTCGTTTAGAGCTTCGATCGTCGATTGGGCTGCCTCAGAAGGAGGATCGATCCAATAACGCTTACGCTGAAACGGATACGTCGGGAGTGGCACACGCCGATGCGGTTGACCACTATAAACTCTGGACCAGTCGATGCCGACACCTGCCAGCCACAGACGGCCAACGGTCTTCAGCAGAAACTCGCTTTCTGAGTTTTCACCTTTCGGCGGGCGTAGCGATGCGAGGGCGACGCGATCGAATCCCGGTTGCTGTGCGGCCAATGTGCCGAGCGTCTGTCCCGGTCCAACTTCCAGCAACACGAGCGCGGGATCGTTGAGTAGCTCGGCTACGCCGGCAGAAAACTGAACGGCTTCGCGCAAGTGTCGCGCCCAGTATGAAGGATCAACGGCCTGCGCTTCAGTGATCCACTTGCCAGTCACATTTGAGACGTACGGTATCTTAAGCGCATGTCGCTCAACGCTGCGCACAAGCTCCGCAAATTCTTCGATCGCCGGTTCCATCATCGTCGAGTGAAACGCGTGAGACGTGTGCAAACGCCGGCAAATCACACCTTCACCAACGAGTCGTTGTTCCAATTGCTCGATCGCTTCAATCGTGCCGGACAGCACACAAAGCGACGGTGCGTTAACCGCCGCCAGCGAAACCTGGTCGTTCAGGAACTGCTCAGCCTCAAGCGGAGTAAGCGAGACCGCAAGCATTGCTCCACGCGGAAGCCGCTGAATCATCTCCCCGCGGGCCGCCACCAACCGCAGCGCATCCTTGAGCGAAAAAATGCCTGCTATACAAGCCGCCACGTATTCGCCGATGCTGTGGCCGATCATCGCCTGCGGCACGATCCCCCACGCGATCCAGAGCTTCGCCAACGCGTACTCGACGGCAAACAGCGCTGGCTGCGCAAAGCGCGTATCAGCAAGACGTGCCGCCGCTTCCTCGGGCGACGAATCCGCGTAAATGATCTCCCGCAGATCTGTTCCCAACGAACTTCGCAAGAGTTCAGCGCAGTGGTCCAACTCAGCCCGAAACACCGATTCGCGTTCGTACAACGCCCGGCCCATACCGACGTACTGCGCTCCCTGTCCCGGGAACATGAACGCCACCGGCCGTTTCTCATACTGCGTCGTACCTGTAGCAACGCGATCGGGCGCCGAGAGTTTTGCAACCGCATCAGCCACGTCGCGACTCACGACCGCCATCCGATGCTCGAACGACTTTCTTCCCGCGCTCAACGTGTAAGCGACGTCGCCAAGATCAAGCTCCTGATGTTCTGCAAGATAAGCCGCCAGATTTGTACTCGCCTGGACCAGCGCGTTTTGTGTCCGCGCCGACAGCACGAGAAGCTGAGGAGAACTGCTCGACTCAAAACTCTCACTCGCGGGCGCCTCTTCCAGCACGACGTGCGCATTCGTCCCACCGATGCCGAACGAACTAACGCCCGCTCGTCGAGCCATCCCATTCGTCTCCCAACGTCGCAACTCCGTGTTCACAAAAAATGGACTGTTCGCGAAGTCGATGTTCGGGTTGGGCTGCTCGAAATTCAAACTCGGCGGAATCTCTTTGTGTTCGAGCGCGAGCACCGTCTTGATCAGACTCGCCACGCCCGCCGCGGCGTCAAGATGTCCGATGTTGGTTTTGACCGAGCCGATCGGACAGAAACCCTTCGCCTGAGTGCCGGTGCGAAACGCTTGCGTCAACGCCGCGATCTCCACTGGATCGCCTAACGCCGTGCCGGTCCCGTGCGCCTCGACGTATCCAATCGTTTCCGGCTCGATCGACGCGAGCGCCAGCGCCTCTTCGATCACGCTCGCCTGACCCTCGATCGACGGCGCCGTGAAACCGACCTTCGTCGCGCCGTCGTTATTGATCGCCGAGCCTTTGATGACCGCGTGAATCGTGTCGCGATCGTTTAGCGCATCCGCGAGCCGCTTCAACACCACGACACCGGCGCCACTTCCCTTCACCGTGCCAAGCGCCTGCGCGTCGAACGCGCGGCAGTGTCCATCGGGCGAGATGATGCCACCTTCCTGATACTCGCCGCCGAGTCCCTGCGGCACACTGATCGAAACGCCGCCCGCGAGCGCCATGTCGCACTCACGGTTCAGTAGACTTTGGCAAGCAAGATGAACCGCGACGAGCGACGTGGAACAAGCAGTCTGAATGCTCAGACTCGGTCCTTTTAAATGCAAACGAAACGAGACTTGCGTGGTGAGATAGTCACGATCGTTGGCGATGATCACCTGCGACGCGCCAAGTGAATCCAGCAGTTTGCGATTCGGGTAGAGATTGTTCAGGAAGTAAGTATTCAAGCTCTCACCGGCGAAGACGCCGATGCGGCCGTGATACGACTCCGCGCTGTAACCGGCATTCTCCAGCGCCGCCCACGACTCTTCGAGAAAGATGCGATGCTGAGGATCGAGCGTCTCCGCCTCACGCGGTGTGAAGCCGAAGAACGACGCATCGAACAGCTCAATGCCATCAAGAACACCTTCAGCACACGCACCGATCAGTTCCGCCCCCTCACGCAGACGTTCCCAAAACTCCGCAATGTTCCGCGCGCCCGGAAAACGTCCCGCGAGACCAACGACCGCAACATCAAAATCAAACCGCTCCACGTCACTCATTAAACCAATCCTCTATCCGTGTCTGTCCGTGTAATCCGTGGCAGAATTTCCTCCCGGATCGACTTGAAGAAATCAGTCCACAACGTCCACATCTCTTCAGCACTCGTCACCACGCGATGCTGCGCGTCGTGGTCCAACGACTGGTCCAATGTCTGACTAGAACTCTCAACATGTCCCGGTTCCTGCTGAACGTGAATGTCGACCCACGGCAACGTGCGCAAGCCAGTACACCGTTTCATCAGCGCGCCGATCGTCGCCACCATCTGGAGATCGACGACCTCCGTGCCGTAAAGAAAACCGAGTCCTGAGAGAAACGAGCTCGACGCTTTTTCATATCCGTCAACCAACCGGCGCGTCGCAGCCAGCGGCGGAGCTTCCGTAAACTTCTTCTTTTCAAAGCCACCGCCGGTCATCGTCTCGACGTAGATCTTTTCGTGCGCGCGAACCGGATCGCCTTCGCCGAGTTCTTCCCAGAGAATGCGAGAGATGTAAGTCTGTGATTCGACGTTTGGCGTAACCGAAATCAATCTCGAGAGGAACACGGGGAAATAGTGCAGCGGGTGAAACCATTGGCCCAGGATCACGACCGCAAGCTCTCGGGGCAGAGTCCCGCAATCGTCCTTCAGCTCTTTGAGACAAGCGACCAATTCATCTCGCACCTTGTTTGTCGGCAGAGTGTCTATCGTGTTTTTGGAGAACGCAGGGGTAGCCATAAATACCGTTTACCTTTCTTAATGAAAACTTCATTACTGATTCCGCGCGGTGTTTGCCTTCGACCGCGCATTGAGAGCAGCCCGTCGCTCGCCGGCGCGATGGCGATTGATCGACTCCTCTTCTTTGTCAGGGGAATTGCCGCCGAGATGTCGCGCCAGTGCGCGCACCGTCGGGAACTTGAACAGGTCAGCGATCGGCACTTCGCGTTCGAGTTGTTGTTGCAACGTCTCGTGGACGAGCACGAGCAACAACGAATGACCGCCAAGCTCGAAGAAAATATCGTTGACACCCACTTGGTCCAACTGAAGAAACTCTCGCCAAACGGCTGCGATCGTCTGTTCGAGCGGTGTCTGTGGCGCCGCGAAAGAAGCACGCAGCGCAGGCCGCGACGCATCAGGCGCAGGCAGCGCGTTTCGATTCACTTTGCCGTTCGCACTACGGGGCATTGCGTCGAGCAACACGAACTGCGAGGGCAGCATGTAATCAGGCAATCGCGCGCGCAGAAATTCGCGCAAGTCTTCGCTGGTAGTTGGTCCAACCGTGGTGAAATAAGCGACGACACGGCTTTCACGTTTCACTACCACTGCCTCATGCACCAGCGGATGCTCGCTCAGCGCCGCTTCAATCTCGCCCAACTCGATGCGATAACCGCGTACCTTGATTTGCTGATCGCCCCGCCCGAGAAACTCCAACTCACCGCTCGGCAGATAGCGCACAAGATCTCCGGTTGCATACAAACGCTCGCCCGGTTCAGTGCTATACGGATGAGGCACAAACCGTTCAGCCGTTTGCGCGGCGTTGTTGCGATATCCACGCGCGACGCCTTCGCCACCGATGTAGAGTTCGCCCCTCACGCCGATCGGCGCTGGTTGGAAATGTTCGTCGAGGACGTAGGTTTGCACGTTCGGAATAGAACGTCCGATGGGCACTGTCGTCGCACTCTCCTGCGGCGCACATTGATAAACAGTGCTCCAGACCGTGCCTTCGGTTGGACCATATTCATTGAACAACGACGCGTGCGGCGCTAGTTCGAAGTGCTGCTTCGGCAACTCAGGCGGGCAAGGCTCGCCGGCGACGATCACACAACGCAAACTGTCCAGTTGCTTGCCGACGGCTTGGCGCAACAGCAGTGAATGGACCATCGGCAGGAACAGGATGTGAGAAACCTGTTCTGTCTCGATCAAAGCGGCAAGGGCCTTTGGATCGCGTTCGAAATCTTTCGGCGGCAACACCAGTTTCCCGCCCTGACATAACGTCCAGAAGACTCCGGCTACCGAACTGTCGAAGAAAAACGGCGAGACCAGCATGAAGCTCTTGACCGGTTCGTCGTAGTAAGTGAAGCGTGCGCTGGTTGAATGGACCAGATTGCGGTGCGTGACTTCGACGCCCTTGGGCCGGCCAGTCGAGCCCGAGGTGTAGATCACGTATGCGAGATTGTCTGCGTTGATGTTGAGCTCAGGATTCTCGCGGCTCTCGTATGAAACGCGCGAGTCTTGTTGCGTCAACAGCAACTCGATTCCGGCGTCCTGGACCATCAACTGTAGCCGCTCGGCCGGAGTATCAGGCGACAGCGGCACATACGCAGCACCGGATTTCAGTATGGCAAGCACCGCAGCGATCATGTCCGGCGATCGTTCGACTGCGATGCCGATCAGTTTTTCCGGCCCCGCGCCCTGGCGGCGCAAATGATGAGCCAACTGATTCGCGCGTTCGTTTAGTTCGCCAAACGAAAGGCGCTCCCCGCCAAAGACCACCGCTGTTGCTTCAGGCGTAAGTTCAGCCTGTTGCTCTATCAGCTCGTGAATGCAGGTGTTTGCAAAATCTCTTGTGCTTCTTTGTGGCAATAACTGCCGGCGCTCTTCATCTCCGAGAAAGTTGATCGCGAAAACTGGCTGCTTCGGCTCCGCCGCAACCGCTTCAAGAAGATTGACAAAGTATTGGCTTAGACGCGCAATGGTTGCAGCGTCAAACAGATCAGCGTCGTAGGTAAAGCGACAATCAAGTTCACTGCTTGTCTCCGAAACCTCAAGCGCAAGATCGAAACGCGCCGCAGGATCTTCCGGCTCCAACACAGTTATTTTCAGATCCACGAGTGAAAGCTCATAGGTCGGCGTGTTCTGCACAGCAAAGAGCACTTGGAACAACGGCGCCTGATTCAACTCACGTCCCGGTCGCAACTCTTCGACTATCCGTTCGAACGGCACTTCCTGATGCGCGTAAGCTTCCAGACATACTTCCCGCACGCGCTTCAACACCTCGCTGAAGTTCGATTTCGCTTCCAGTGTCGTCCGCAGCACCAATGTATTCACGAAGAAACCGATCAACGGCTCCAACTCGCGACTCACGCGCCCGGCCACCGGCGTCCCCACAACAACATCGCGCTCGCCACTCAAGCGAGACAACATAACCTTCCACGCGGCGAGTAGTATCATGAACAACGTCGCGCCTTCGCGCCGTCCCAACTCCCGCAGCCGAGCAGTCACTTCACTGCTGACCCGCACCGTCTTCAACGCACCATGCCGTCGTGCTTCTCCAACACGCGGTTGCGCCAGCGGCAACTTTAAAACCGGTAACTCACCACGTAACTGCTCGCGCCAGTACGCTAACTGCTCTTCGAGTCGTTCACCCTTCAACCACTCGCGCTGCCACATCGCGTAGTCCGCGTAAGTCACCTCTAATTCAGGTAGGGATGACGGCTCTCCATTTCGATACGCCGCATAAAGTTCTCCCAACTCCTGCACCAACAGCGTCACCGACCATCCGTCAGCCACGATGTGATGCATCGTCACCAGTAACAAGTGACACTCGGCGGACAAGCGCACGAGCGTCACCCGCAACAAGGGACCACGCGTAAGGTCAAATGGTTTTGCTGCTTCTTCACGCGCCAGCCGCCGCGCTTCGCTTTCACTATCTAAGGACTGTGAGAGATCTATAAAGGACACAAACCCCGACACCGGTGGGCCAATGATCTGCTTAGGCTCGCCATCGACGATTGCGAACCTCGTGCGCAGAACTTCATGCCTTCGAACTATCTCCTCAAGACTCCGCTCAAGCGCAGCAACATCAAGCGCGCCCTCCAATCGCAGTGCCGACGGCAAGTTGTAAGCGTTGCCATGCGGCTCCAACTTGTCGACAATCCATAGCCGCTGCTGTGCAAACGAGAGCGGCGCAGTTGGTCCCTCGACCACATGACTAACGGGTGGCAGTGGCTCGCGCCCAGCACGCATTTCCACCTCAACAACCTGGCCCAACCGCGCAGGCGTCGGATGTTCGAACAAAGATCGCAGCGGAACCTCGATACGAAACGCCTGGCGCACGCGTGATATCAATTGCGTCGCCAATAGCGAATGACCACCAACTTCAAAGAAATCATCATCCGCCCCTACTCGCTCTCGGCCCAGCACCTGCTCCCAAATCCCGCACAACACTTCCTCAACGGGCGTGGTCGGAGCCACGTAGTCGCCTTCATGGTCCATCTGGTCCGGCGGCGGCAGCGCGCGCCGATCCACTTTTCCATTCGGCAACAGCGGCAACTGCTCCATCCGCACAAACACCGCCGGCACCATGTACTCCGGCAGATGTTCGCGCAGCAATCGTTTAAGCTCGCCAACCGAAGTGTTGCCATTCGCGACTACATACGCGGCCAACGACTTCCGCCCGTCTTCGCGATCCCAATCCGTGACCACTGCCTGCCGCACGTCACGATGCAGCTTCAACGTCGCTTCGATCTCACCCACCTCAACACGGAACCCGCGCACTTTCACTTGCCGGTCGCTGCGCCCGACATACTCCAGCCGCCGCTCATCGAAGCGCCGCACGAGATCACCGGTCTTGTACAAACGAGCACCCGGTTCGCTGCTGAACGGATTCGGCACAAACCTTTCCGCTGTCTGCCCGGGACGATTGAAATATCCGCGCGCTACCCCCTCGCCGCCGATGTACAACTCGCCGACAACACCCGGCGGCACAGGACGATAACGTTCGTCGAGCACGTAAACCTGAGCGTTTGCAATTGGACCACCGATCGGCGGCAGCCTGGGCCACTCACGCGCTGCCCCCTCCAGTCTCCACATGGTGGCCAGATGCGTTTCCGTTGGTCCGTAATGATTGTCCAGGTGACAGCCGTCGAGTTTCGCGAACAGACGCTCGATGGCGGGAGTGATCTTCAACTGCTCGCCAGCCGTGATCACCTCGCGCAGATCGTGCGGCACGATCCCTTCCGCGTCGCTCGCCTCGGCCAGATGCTGCAAAGCAACAAAAGGCAGAAACAACCTCTCGACACGCTGTTGGACCACCACGCGCAACAAAGCGCCGGCGTCGCGGCGTGTTTGCTCGTCGACGAGAACGAGCGTTGCGCCCGCGCACCAGGTCGTGAACATCTCCTGCACTGAAACGTCGAAATTGAGTGAAGCGAATTGTAGTGTTCGTAAGGTTGCGTTAGTGCTGGTGAATTGAAACGCAACCAGGTTGCAGATTGCGCGATGCGACATCATCACGGCTTTCGGCCGGCCGGTGGATCCGGACGTGTAGATGACATACGCGAGGTTCTCGGCGCTCACTCCACTCGCAGGATTCACATCGCTTTCCGAAGCGATCGACTCCGCGTCGGTGTCGAGACAGATCACGCGCGGGCATCGGCGCGGCAATCGATCGAGAAGATGTTCCTCAGTTAATACTGTCGACACGTGCGCATCTTCGAGCATGAACGCAAGACGCTCGTGCGGGTATTCAGGATCGAGTGGCAGGTAAGCCGCGCCGGCTTTCAATACCGCCAGCACTGCGATCGCCATTCTGGTCGAACGTCCAGTCGCAACTGCGACCACCGATTCCGTTCCGACACCATGACCCCTGAGAAAATGCGCCAAACGATTCGCGGCATGGTCCAATTCGCGATACGTCAGTCGCTCGTCGCCGTCGATAAGCGCCACCTCATCGGGCGTTCGCGTCACTTGTTCGTAAAAGAGATCGTGAATACAACTCGTGCGCGGAAACTCGGCAGCCGTCCGATTCCATCCAACGACGAGTTGTTGTTCCTCCTCGGCCTTAAGCAGCGTTAAATCTGAAATGCGGTAGTCAGGATGCTGAACAATTCCACCGAGCAGAGTTTCGAAATGCTCCAGTATGCGCTCGATCGTCGCTGCTTCGAACAAGTCCGTGCTGTACTCGAAGACTCCGGTTAACCGTCCATCCGATTCCTCGAGCGACAACATCAGATCGAACTTCGCGGTACCTGTGCCGACGTCGAATTGCTCAACCTTCAATCCTGGTAACTCCGGGGCGCTTCCCGGCTGGTTTTGAAAGACAAAAAGCACGTTGAAAAACGGCGTGTGTCCAGCATCGCGCACCGGCTGGAACCGTTCCACGAGCATCTCGAAGGGCACGTCCTGATGCGCGTACGCTCCGAGTGCGACCTCGCGCACACGCCCGAGAAGTTCGCGAAACGTCGGATCGCCTGTGAGGTCCGTGCGCATCACCAGCGTGTTGGCAAAGAACCCGATCAAGCCTTCGATCTCGCGCCGGCGCCGGTTCGCCAAAGGCACGCCGACCGCAACGTCGTGTTGCGCCGCGTAACGTGAGAGCAGCGTTTGAAACGCTGCGAGCAACATCATGAACAACGTCGCGCCTTCGCCTCGACTCAACGCTTTCAGTCTGAGGGTCAGCTCTTCGTTGAACTCCACGGGAACAAACGCGCCGCGCAGACTGCGCACCTTCGGACGCGGATGGTCCAACGGCAATTCGAGCACCGGAGACAAACCATCGAGCTGCTTATTCCAGTAATCAAACTGCGCTTCAAGCGCTTCGCCGCGCAGCCACTCGCGCTGCCAAACGGCATAGTCAGCGTATTGCAAAGGAAGTTCTGCCGGCGGGTTCGCTTCCTGTCCGGTGAAAGCGGCGTAGAGTTTTGTGGCTTCGCGCGCGAGCACGCCGACGGACCAACCGTCGCTGATGATGTGGTGCATCGTGAACAACAGCAGGTGCTCTTCTTCACGCAGCCGCAGCAACGTCGCGCGCAGCAGTGGTCCATGCGACAAGTCGAACGGACGTCTGGCTTCGGCGTCGATCAACGCTCTCGCTTCACGTTCTCGATCGACATCGTCGACTAAATCGATCACTGAAATATTCACCGGATACGGTGCTGAGATAATCTGCACCGGATTGTCGTCTACAACCTGAAAGGTCGTGCGCAACGTCTCGTGCCGGCGCACGATATTGCTCAAGGCTCGCTCCAGTGCGGTGACGTCGAGCTGGCCCAGCAAACACAGTGCGCCGGGTGTGTTGTACAGCGGATTGCCCGGCTCTAATTGATCGAGGAACCAAAGTCTTTGCTGCGCGAACGAGAGTGGCAACGGATGTTCGCGCGAGACCGGTTGTAGTGGTGGTTCGACGTGGTTCTCAGGTCGCAGGTGTTGCTCTATGAACTGCGCTAATTCCGAAAGTACGGGTGTTTGAAAGAGACGAGTAAGCGGTAGGTCAACTGACAAGGCTTCCTTTATTCGCGACACGACTTGCGTCGCGAGCAGCGAATGCCCGCCGAGGTCGAAGAAGTTGTCGTCCGCGCCGATCAACTCTCGACTGAGCACTTCCTCCCAAATGCCGCACAACGTTTCCTCGACTAACGTGCGCGGCGGTTGATAACCAGTCCGCTCAAATTTGTCGGGCGCCGGCAGTGCGCGGCGGTCTACTTTTCCACTCGGCAACAGTGGTAACTGATCGAGGCGCACGAACACGCTCGGGACCATGTGACCCGGTAACCGCTCCTTTAAAAACTCACGCAGCTCGCGTGACAGGCTGTCGCGTTCGGCCTCACTCACGATGTACGCGACCAGACGCCGTTCGCCCGCAGTGTCTTCGCGTCCCGCAACCGCTACCGCGAGCACATCCGCATGTGCGCTCAACACCGCCTCGACTTCACCCAACTCGACGCGCGCACCACGCACCTTGACCTGCCCGTCGATGCGGCCGAGAAACTCGAGTTCTCCTTCCGGCAGTCTGCGAACGAGATCGCCCGTGCGGTACATCCGCGCGCCGGGTTCGTCGCGAAACGGATTCGGCACGAATCGCTCTGCCGTCAGACCCGCGTGTTCTTCGTAACCGCGCGCCAATCCCGCGCCATCGAGATACAACTCCCCCGCGACTCCAAGAGGCACGAGATTCAGCCACTGGTCCAACACGTATGCGCCCGCGTTTGCCACTGGCTTTCCGATCGGCACTGTAGCCGTATTGGTCCAACTTGTTGCTTCCCAGTAGGTGGCGTCTATCGCCGTCTCTGCTGGTCCATACAGGTTCCACAACCGTGTGGTTGGCAACGCTGCCAGACATTGCGCAGCCAGTTCTTTGGTTAACGCCTCGCCGCCGCAGAACACGAGTCGCAAGTCTGTACATGAGTCAAAGTTTGGTTGGTTGACCAGCATCCGCAGCAACGTTGGCACTAGCTGGAGCACCGTCACGCCGTGTTCGATCATCGCGCGTACGAGATACCCGCTGTCCTGGTGTCCACCGGGGCGGGCCATGATTAACTTCGCCCCGACCATCAGCGGCATGTAGAACTCCCACACGGACGCGTCGAAACCGATCGGCGTTTTTTGCAAAAACACATCCGCCTCGCTGAGCGCAAAAGCGTCGCGCATCCAGTACATGTGGTTGCAGAGCGCGCCGTGTGTCACCATCACGCCCTTCGGTTTGCCCGACGAGCCGGAGGTGTAGATAACGTAGGCGACGTTTGCCGGATCTATTTGCGCGGTGATCTTTTGCGGCGGAGCTGTGAGCCCGGAAGATTTTTCCAAAGTCTCCTGCGTCAGGACCACACCCGCGTGGGAATCTTCAATTAATAGTTTCAGCCGCTCAGACGGATAAGAAGGATCGAGTGGCACACAAGCGCCACCAGCTTTCAGAACTCCCAACAACGCCACGACGAGATCCGCGGAACGTTCCAGCAGCACGCCGACACGTCCTTCAGGAGGAAGACCGAGAGTTTGCAGATAATGCGCTACCTGGTTGGCGCGCTGGTCCAGTTCGGCATAGGTCAGGCAACGCTCTTCTGAGACAACCGCGATTGCATTCGGCGTGATTGCCGCCTGGCTTTCGAAGAGTTCGTGGAGAAGCGTGTGCTGCGGATAGTCGACATGCGTGTTGTTGTGATCTGTGAGTAGCGCGTGCTTCTCGTCATTGTTCAGCAGCGGTAGTTCGTGAATTTCGCAGGTCGGATCGGCAACAACGCTTGCCAGCAACGTTTGATAATGCGCGGCCATGCGCTTGATGGTTGGGGCGTCGAAGATGTCGGCATCGTATTGCCAGACACACAGCAGTTCATCTGCATCTTCCGTTATCTCCAGCGCGAGATCGAATTTCGCCGTGTCGCTGGTAGCGTCTTCGAAGCGCATACGGAGCCCCGGCAATTCGATCTGTGGTAACTGCTCGTTCTGCAAAGAAAAGAACACCTGGAACAACGGCGCCTGATTCAACTCGCGGCCCGGCCGCAACTCTTCAACGACCCGTTCGAAAGGTGCTTCCTGATGCGCGTACGCTTCCAAACACACTTCCCGGACTCGCTTCAGCACTTCTACAAAACTCTGCTCGTCGCTGAGATCCGTCCGCAGCACGAGTGTATTCACGAAGAAACCGATCAACGGCTCAAGCTCGCGACTCACGCGCCCGGCCACCGGCGTCCCCACAACAACATCGCGCTCGCCACTCAAGCGAGACAACAAAACCTTCCAGGCTGCCAGCAACGCCATGAACAACGTCGCGCCTTCGCGCCGTCCCAACTCCCGCAATCGCTGCGTGACTTCGCTGCTGATTCGCAGCGTCTCCAACGCACCGCACCGTTGTGTTCCGTGAACCCGCGCTTGCGCCAGCGGCAACTTCAACACCGGTAACTCACCACGCAACTGCCCGCGCCAATATGCTAACTGCTGTTCCAGCCGCTCACCCTGCAACCACTCGCGCTGCCACACCGCATAGTCGGCGTAAGTGATTGCTAGTTCCGGCAATGACGACTGCTCGCCAGTACGATACGCCGCATAAAGTTCTCCCAACTCCTGCACCAACAGCGTCACCGACCAACCATCCGCGACGATGTGATGCAGCGTCACCAACAACAAGTGACACTCGGCAGACAAGCGCACGAGCGTCGCCCGCAACAATGGACCACGCGTAAGGTCAAACGGTTTCACTGCTTCCGCGCGCGCCAACCGCCGTGCTTCGCTTTCACCGTCAGAAAAATGCGAGACATCTATTAAGGACAGCGCTAACGACAACGAATCCGCGATCACCTGCACCGCCCGCCCGCGTTCAGCGCAAAACGTCGTGCGCAATATTTCATGTCGGCGAACTATCTCGTTGAGACTTCGCTCCAGCGCGACCACGTCCAACTCACCTTCCAACCACACCGCGCCCGGCATGTTGTAAGCAGCGCTCCCCGGCTCCAGTTGGTCCAAAAACCAGAGGCGCTCCTGCGCGAACGAGAGCGGCACGCTGTCACCTTGCGAACGGTGCGCAATAACCTGCTCGGGCGCGGCCTCACGTACGCCCTCCTCTTCGAGCAGATACTCGAACAGCTCTAACTCTTCGGCTGAAACGCCGATCTCATTCGACAATTCACGCATTATTAATTCATCGACAGATCACGCAGATTCAATCTGTGCAATCTGTGGATTGCCTTTGCTCGCTCGCCTCTTCAGCAACTCGTTTTGCAACTCCTCGCGCGAGACGCTCTTGACCCTTTGCAACACGCGCGCGATCTTCTCCAGTGCGCCGGGCCTGTCTTCATACGCCGTCAGAGCCTGGGTCAACTCCGCGAGATTCGCGGACTCGAACAGCACCCGTAACGGAAGCTCAACGCGAAACAGTTGCCGGATGCCGGAGACACAACGCATCGCGAGCATCGAGTGCCCGCCGAGATCAAGAAAGTTGTCGTACAATCCCACGCGCTCGACTCCCAACACTTCGCGCCAGATTCCAGCCAGCACTTCTTCAACCGGTGTGCGTGGCGCCACGTAATCCCGCCCCGCGCCATTGCTCATCGTTTCGGGCGCGGGCAAGGCGCGGCGATCCACTTTTCCGCCCGGCGTTAACGGCAGTTTTTCCAACGCTACAAACAGCGACGGGATCATGTGCGACGGCAAACTGTCCGCCAGATAGCGCCGCCACGCTGGCGCGTCCGGTAACACGGCGCCCTCAACCGGTATGACGTAAGCGACCAGTCGCGCATTGCCATGCGCATCACTTCGCACTACGACCACGCATTCGCGCACGGTTTGATGTTGGACCATCGCTGACTCTACTTCGCCGAGTTCAATGCGATATCCGGCCACCTTGACCTGGTGATCGAGACGGCCGAGAAACTCGATGTTTCCATCGGGCAAGTGCCGCGCTAAGTCGCCCGTGCGATAGAGTTGCGCGCCGGGCTTCGAACTGTACGGGTGAGGGACGAAGCGTTCCGCGGTCGCGGACGGATTGTTCACGTAACCTCGGCCCACACCTGCGCCTCCGACGCACAACTCTCCCGCGATACCCGGTGGAACGAGATTCAAATGCTCGTCCAGAATCAACAGCTCGGCGTTATCGTTTGGCTTTCCGATCGGAGGCGCG
>DATELP010000056.1:0-38573 GCA_035276425.1 Pyrinomonadaceae bacterium | reverse complement strand
AGATCCGCCCACAAATCGGCTTTGAAATCTCGATCTACTTCGACACCGCGAATGTGGTGATCGTCTTTGTTGGCGCCGGTGGTCATGTTCCGCCGATTCTTCAACGCGTTGTCCGCGATGATGAAGAACGCTGAATGTTTTTCACGCGCTCCAACCGGCCCGAGACTTCCCGGATATGCGCCGAGAAGTTCGCGAATCTCTTCCGGGTGCGCCGTACGCGCTGTGGTGGCGCGGAGAGTGTCCGTGAGCTTCTGCTCGTGCAGTTGATGATCGCCGCGGAGCAGGACAAGCACCGGACGTTGTTCGCCGTCGATCGTGGCGATGAAGACCAACGATTTGATCTGGCGTGTTGCTTCAGCGCCGCCGGGAAACGTGGTCAGGTCTTCGATCGTTCGCACGCCGGGCGTCGGAAATTCTTCAGGCGCGTTTAGATCAGCCTCGTCGTCGATCGGCGCGAGACGCGAGATTGCTTTTTCGAGGTTCGCGGCGTAACCACAGTTCTCGCAACGAACAATAAAATCTTCACCAGCGGGCGAAGGCGCCATGAACTCGTTTGACTCGGAACCGCCCATCGATCCCGACGACGCCTCGACGATCAGAAACTCAAGTCCGCAACGCGTGAAGATCTTTTTGTAAGCTTCGCGTTGATCGATGAACGACTTGTCGAGTCCGGCGCGATCGACGTCAAACGTGTAAGCGTCTTTCATGATGAATTGGCGTATCCGCATCAGGCCGGACTTCGGACGCGCTTCATCACGAAACTTGGTTTGCATCTGGTACCAGACCTGCGGCAGTTGTTTGTACGAGCGAAGCTCGTGACGCGCGATGCTGGTGAAGATCTCTTCGTGCGTCATGCCGAGGCACATGTCGGCGCCTTTGCGATCCTTCAGACGAAACATCTCATCGCCGATGGCGTCCCAGCGGCCTGACTCTTTCCAAAGCTCAGCCGGATGGAGAGCCGGCAGAAAGAATTCCTGACCGCCGATGGCGTTCATCTCTTCGCGCAAAATCTGCATCACCTTGAGCGCGACACGTTGGCCCAACGGCAGAAAAGAATAAATGCCGGCGGAAAGTTGGCGAATGAGACCTGCGCGCAGCAGGAGTTTGTGCGAGATGACCTCGGCGTCCGCCGGGTCCTCACGGAGTGTGGGTATGAAGAATCTTGACCAGCGCATAGACCGTGCATTCTCGCTTAGCGGCTGCGAGTTAGGCAAATCAGGGCCACAAAGAAGCACAAAAATATAAGTCCGCTTGCCGACGCAGTTCTGTCTCTTGTGCTTCTTTGCGGCTAAATTTGCCGGGGCGGAGCGACTGAGTTACCATCCAACTTCTTTCTTTTACACTCCTTCAAGAAGGTTTAAGCAACGATGAGAATTGCTCTCGCCAGCGACCACGCGGGCTATGCTGAAAAAGAGCGGTTAAAGACGGTGCTGACGGACATCGGCGTCGAGTTTAACGACCTGGGCACCGCGTCGGAAGAGTCTGTCGATTATCCCGACTACGCGCGCAAAGTCGCGGAACAGGTCGCGCACGGACACGTCGAGCAGGGAGTGCTGGTTTGTGGTTCCGGCACAGGCATGGCGATTACTGCCAACAAGGTTCACGGCGTAAGGGCCGCTGTTGCGTGGTCTGAAGAAACAGCGCGACTTGCGCGTCAACACAACGACGCGAACGTGCTCGCGATCGGCGCACGCACCACACCGGTTGACGATATTCCGAAGATTGTGCGCGCGTGGTTCGCGACTGATTTTGAAGGTGGCCGTCACGCCGCCCGTGTGGCGAAGATCTCTGAAGTGGAGCAAAGCAACTAATGACTGATTCTCGAAACGCCTCGCTGGCGGAAGTTGATCCGCTGATTGCCGGCGCGATCGATAACGAAGTGGCTCGCCAGGCGAACGGTTTGGAACTGATTGCGTCGGAAAACTTCGTCAGCGAAGCCGTGCTTGAAGCTGCCGGTTCGGTGTTTACGAACAAATACGCCGAGGGTTATCCGGGCAAGAGATATTACGGCGGCTGTGAGTGGACGGACGTTGTCGAGCAGACGGCGATCGATCGAGCGAAGGAGTTGTTTGGCGCCGATCATGCGAACGTGCAGCCGCACAGTGGTGCGCAGGCAAACATGTCTGTTTACCTCGCGGCGATCCAGTACGGCGATCAGATTCTCGGAATGAATCTTTCGCACGGCGGGCATCTCACGCACGGGCATCCGATGAACTTCTCGGGCATCAGTTACAAGGTCGCCGACTACGGTGTGTCGCGCGAGACGGAACAGATTGATTACGACGAGTTGCAGCGGATCGCGGAAGAGCATCGTCCGAAGCTGTTGGTGTGTGGCGCGTCGGCCTATCCGCGAATCATAAACTTCGAACGAATCGGCGAGATCGCGCGCAGTGTTGGCGCGCGCATGTTTGCGGACATCGCGCACATCGCGGGGCCGGTTGCGGCTGGGCTTCATCCGTCACCCGTGCCGCATGCGGATTATGTCACGACAACGACGCACAAGACGTTGCGTGGTCCACGCGGTGGTTTGATTTTGTGCAAGGAAGAACACGCGAAAGAGATCAATCGCAAACTGTTTCCCGGCGTGCAGGGTGGACCACTCGTTCACATCATTGCAGCGAAGGCAGTAGCGTTGGGTGAAGCGTTGCGCGATGACTTCAAAGAATATCAACGGCAGGTTCTGAAGAACGCGCAGGCGCTCGCGAGTGAACTTCAGGAGCAGGGATTACGGCTTGTCTCGGGTGGGACTGACAATCACCTGATGCTGGTGGACGTTTGGATGGACGGGAAGGGAATCACGGGCAAGGACGCCGAGAAGGCTCTCGAAGCCGCCTCGATCACCGTGAACAAAAACACAATCCCCTTCGATCAAAACAAACCATTCGTCGCCTCCGGGCTGCGTATTGGCACGCCCGCCGTCACGACGCGCGGCATGAAAGAACCGGAGATGCGTGAGATTGGTCGTCTAATCGCGGAAGTCATTCACGCCCCTCAATCCGAAGATGTCCGCACCAAAGTCCACCGCGACGTCGCCGACCTAACCGCGCGCTTCCCGTTGTACCCGAAGCGCCTGAAACGCAGCGCCGCTGGCTAGGTAACACGCTTCCATCAGTTAGGCGGGCCGTGTATCCTAGCTGAGGAGTTAGATGGCTGTCGACAAAGAAAAAATAGAACGGGTGCTGAGTCAGTTACCCGAAGAGTTGCAGGCCGAGGTCCTGGAGTTTGCCGAGGCTTTGATGCGGAAAACTGCATCAGCTCCTCTTAACGGCACTCCTTCCGTCCATTCTTTTTTTGGAGTTTGGGACAGCGGAGATCCTCACTCAGCCGATAACGACCGTATAGATAATGACCTCGCTCGCGAGTTTGCGAGCCCTCATGAGGCAAAGTAGTGGATGTTGATTGACAGCTCTGGCCTGATGTGTCTGTTTGACGTGAAAGACCATCGGCATTCTTCTGCAATAGAACAATTCGACTCGGCCACTGGTCGACTCATACACAATTACGTGCTGGCGGAGTTCGTTGCCTTAGCAATTGCTAGACGTGCCCCGCTGACGGCGGCTCTCCAATTTGTCGAAACCATTAGTTCAGGTTCTGAAGTTGAAGTCGCGTGGGTTTCGCGCGAGTTGCACGAGCGTGGCGTGCAACTTCTCTTAGAGCGGACCGACAAACGTTGGTCTCTATGCGATGCCGTCAGTTTCGTAATCATGCAGGAACGCCACATTGACGACTGACCACCACTTCGAGCAAGCTGGCTTTGTCAGATTGCTTGCTCAATAATCGTCCGACAAGGCTGATTTTACACGCGTGGTACCATATCGCGTCTTAATATTGTGAATACAGGAGCCACGGATTTTCACAGATAGTCACGGACAAATCCGTGTAATCTGTGGCTAAAAATATGCTTGAGGTTTTTGGGGCTGAGGGGTTAATTGCAGGGGCGCACCCGGAGTATGAGTATCGGCCGGGGCAGGTCGAGATGGCGCGCGCGGTGATGCGCGCGTTTGAGGAGCAGCGACACCTCATCGTCGAGGCGGGAACGGGGACAGGGAAGACGCTCGCCTATCTCGTGCCCGCAGTTGCAGCCGCGCTCGGCGGACGCGGGCGCGTCATCATTTCCACCGGCACGAAGAACCTCCAGGAACAGTTAATGGAGAAAGACATTCCGTTTCTCCAGAGCGTCCTGCCAAAACCGTTCAAGGCGACCTACATGAAGGGGCGGAATAATTATCTCTGCCTCAATCGCCTCGCGCGCGCGCAACATTCTCCGGTGTTCGAAGGACTCGAGGACGTCAGTTATTTCGACGACGTCTGTCACTGGTCCAGGGAAACGGAGTTCGGCGATCGCGCCGAACTCGCAACCCTTCCCGAGTCGCTTTCATTCTGGCGCCACATCGACGCGCGTACCGAGTCGTGCCTCGGACAGAAGTGTCCTGACTTCGAGCCGTGCTTCATCACGCGTATGCGCGACCGCGCGCAGGAAGCCGACATCATCGTCGTTAATCATCATCTCTTCTTCGCCGATCTGAATCTGCGCGACAACAACTACGGCTCAGTGCTGCCCGATTACACGGCGGTCATACTCGACGAAGCGCACCTCATCGAAGACGTCGCATCGGAATACTTCGGTTCACAGGTTTCCAACTACCAGATCGAAGATCTGATTCGCGACCTCGGCACGCTGACGATCGAAGACGCCGACACCGATCGCGAACTGAACAACAGCGTGGCGCGACTGTCGAGATTTGCCGACAACTTCTGGATGGGCTTTCGTGACGGGCGCGGCGAGGAAGGCCGTTATCCGATTATTCCCGGAACGTTTGCGCGGAAGAATTCGAGCGGCGGGTTTGAATCAACTCAACTCGGCGAGCTTTATCTTTTCGTTGACGGCGCAATCGCACGCGTCGAGAGCACGCTCGATGCGATGCCTGACAAGTCCCCGGAAGTCGAAGCCCTCGTCCAGCGCGCGCGCCAGATTCGTTTTGAACTCCAGTTCATCGTGACCGGCGCTGATAAGAAGTTTGTTTACTGGCTGGAACGTCGCAACCGCGGTGTGTTTCTGCGCGCTTCGCCGATCGACGTTGCGGGTCTGCTGCAAGACAAGCTATTTGAAGAAGTCCCGACTGTGGTGCTCACTTCGGCGACGCTTTCCAGCGGCGGCAACTTCAACTTCATTCGCGACCGCCTCGGACTCGACACCGCTGACGATCTCATCGCCGAGTCGAGTTTTGATTACGAAAGCCAGGCGATTCTTTACTTGCCGCCGAAGATGCCAGACCCGCGTTCGAACGAGTGGGCGCGAGCGGCAGCGGCGGAAGTGACCAAGATTCTGCACGCGACCGAAGGCCGCGCGTTTGTTTTGTCGACGAGCTTCGCGGGCATGCAGTCGTTGTTTGAAAACGTGTGGGCGGAGATCGATTATCCGTGCCTGGTGCAGGGCAGCGCTGCGAAGGGACAATTGCTCAAACAGTTTCGCGAGACGCCGAACGCGGTGCTGTTTGCGACGTCGAGTTTTTGGCAGGGTGTTGACGTGCGCGGGCAGCAGTTGTCGTGTGTGATCATCGACAAGTTGCCGTTCGCGGTGCCGAGCGATCCGCTGGTGGCCGCGCGGCAGCGGTACATCGAAGACAACGGCGGTTCGAGTTTTTACCAGTACAGCGTGCCGCAAGCGATCATCGCATTGAAACAGGGGCTCGGCCGGTTGATTCGCAGTACGACCGACAGGGGCGTGCTGGCGGTGCTCGATCCGCGTTTGCGCACGAAAGGTTACGGCCGCACGTTTCTGCAAAGTCTGCCGCCGTGCCGCGTGACTTCGCGCATCGAGGAGCTATCGAGTATTTTAGTGACGGACTGATTATGCCTGGACAATTCGAAGTGATGATCGAGCGCCACTTCTCGAGCGCGCATCAACTGCGTAACTATCGCGGGAAGTGTGAGAACCTGCACGGACACAACTACAAGATCGAGATCTACGCGCGCGGTCGCGAGCTGGATAATGTAGGGTTGCTGGTTGATTTTGTGGAGTTGAAAGCGGCTGCGGATGAAGTGGTGACGTATCTCGATCACCGGAATATCAACGAGTTGCCGCCGTTTGACGAGTTACAACCGTCGGCGGAGAACCTCGCGAAGTACGTGCTCGAACGCGTGTCGTCGCGCGTTGGCGACGACCGCGTTCAGATTTATAAGGTTCGCTGCTTTGAGACGCCCACCAGCGTTGCGACTTACCAGTTAGACTGACCCAAGCCATCCACAGATTACGCAGATTTAGTTTGCAGGGCCGGCAAGAGGCTCTGGTAGATCTGCGATCGTGTAAGCCATCACGGCCATTGTTGCGACGCAGAGTTGCAGGTCGCGGGGGTCGATCTTGTCGAGTGTGTCGGCTTGCGTGTGGTGGATGTCGAAGTAACGCGAGCCTTCGACGTCGAGATTTGCGCCGAGCACACCTTCACGCATGATCGGACCGATATCCGCGCCGCCCCCACTCGCGGCGATTCGATCAGCGTCGATGCCTGCGAGTAGTTTCGCGATTTCCATCATGTTTGCGCGAGCTAGCGGTGGCGCCGTTGGTGCGAGACCGAATCCTTCGGGTCGATAGATACCCGAGTCAGACTCAATCGCGATGATGTGCTTCGCTAACTCAGCGCGATGCGCGTCGAGATAACCGTTGCCGCCGCGCAAACCGTTTTCTTCGTTAGTGAAGAGAACGACTCGGATCGTACGCCGTGGTCGCAAGCCAAGCTCTTTGAGCAGCCGGATTGCTTCCCACGCCGCAATGCAACTGCCACCATCATCATGCGCGCCCTGGCCCACGTCCCACGAGTCGAAGTGTCCGCCGATCAGCACGATCTCATCAGGCCGGTCAGTCCCTTTCAACTCCGCAATCACATTCGCCGACTCCGCATCCGGAAGAAACTTAGCTTCCATTTTCAGACGCAGCCTCAGCGCATCGCCTTCGTCGTACCTTCGTTGAAGCAGTTCGGCAGTTTCGATCGTGATCGCAGCCGTGGGAATCTTTGGTTGTTGCGGATCGTAATACATCGCGCCCGTGTGCGGTGTTTGCAGGCTGGTCGGCGTGATAGAACGCACTAAGGCCGCGACTGCTCCATAACGAGCTGCGCGTGAAGCACCGTTCCCACGATACTGCACGGTCGCGCCATAGTTTGTAAAAGGCGCGTTGTAGACCACGATCTTTCCGCGCATTTTTTCACCCAGCGCGTCCAGTTCGGCGAAGCTGCGCACCACGACCGTGTCGGCAGAGATACCTTCTACGGGCGTACCGACGCTGTTGCCAAGTCCCAGCAGCGCGAACTTTTCGCCGGAGGGTATTACTTCGAGACTCTCCTGACCACGCACCCAATGCGGCACCATCACCTTCTCGGCGCGCACGTTGTCGAGCCCGTCTTCCTTCATGCGGCTAACAGCCCAGGCGATCGCGCGCTCGAGGTTCTTCGAGCCACTCAAACGATTGCCGATGTGATCGGTCAGGTACTGAAGCCGCTCGTAAGCTTTGTTCGTCGTTAGCGCCGCGCCGATGATGCGCCCGGACGACGTGCGATAAGCGTCAATTTTGACTGTCGGCGACGGCAATACTATCGGCGTAGGCGTTGGCGAGGCGGGTGGCGTGGCCAACGGCGCCTGTTGTTGCTGGTTCGGTGTCGGGTTTTGCGGTACGAGAGATCCGGCGTAAACGAGCGTTGAAATGATTGCGAAGAGTGATAAGAGACGCACGTGACAGTAAACCCTCCTTAATGAGTTTCACAATAGAACTATTTGGACCAGTCACAACCGCCGTTGTCACTCCACGACGGGCCATGAACGGTTTCTCACAAAACCAGAAAAAGACGAATGCAAAGATGACTGTCGCAGGGACCGTGACGAAAAAGACATTCACGAGCTGCAAGTGCGCGGGATTGGTCCAGCGCCACGACTGCATGATCATCAGCTCGTGTGTCAGATAGATCGAATAAGAGAACATGCCGAGCGTGGCAAAGATCGAGATCAGCGTCGGCAGTTTGAATTGGCGTATCCAACTCTGTTCCGAAGTCACGATGCGATTGACGACGACGAAGAACCCGAGCCCCCACAACGGGTGAATCAAGAACCAGCATACGTCGTGAAGTAACAGACTCTTCGGAATCACCGACAGATACGCTGAGATGATCGAAGCGGGAATGATTAGCACCGTCGCCAACCGCAGATCGCGCGCCCAGTTCGGAAGTTTTACGAGTCCGAACATCGCTTCGACAGCGAGTGCGCCGAGCGCCCACGTAAACCAGTGCGCGGCCGCTGCTTCAGGCACGGGAAGACCGAATCCCGTCTTCAGCCACACGACGTGACTCAACAACATCCAACCGGCTCGCGCCAGCAGACACACAGCGAGTGTTACGGTCCAACCCCAGCGAACGCGTATGAACAGTAATAGAAAGTAAGCGAGGTAAAGTTGTTCCTCGATCGCCAGCGTCCAGAAAACGCCGTTGATTGAGTAAGCAGTTTGCCAGTCGAAGTTGTGCAGCATCAGCAGGTGCATGCCGATGTCGTAGACAACGAAGCGCGTGACGTCGAGACCGATGGTCCAAGCGGTGAGCAACAGATAAACGGCGAGCGCAATGACGTACGGTGGATACAAACGGCGAATGCGTCGTTTCCAGAACGCGCCGAACTTTACATCCGGTTCTTCACCGGCGGCGCGAGCGCGCGCCCATTGCAGGTGAATGCAGAAACCGGAGATCACAAAGAACAGAAAGACGCTGATGTACGCTTGCGAGCTCGCGAGTTGAACCAACCGCGCGGGGTAGTACAACAGATTGTTCGGAAGAGCCGCCGGGTTTTGATCGGTTGCGTGATAGAGAACGATCGCCATAGCAGCCATCCCGCGCAGCGCGTCGAGTCCGCGCAGGCGGATGCTGTTCGAAGAGAGGGATAAGCGGGTCGACATTCAGGGGACTAGTAAAGGCAATCCACAGATTACGCAGAAAAAATCTGTGTAATCTGTGGATTGCTTTGCTTACGCTGACACCAGTGAAGGCACATCGATATTGTATTTTCTGATCTTACTGTACAGGCGCGGCCGGTAGATGCCCAGGAGATTTGCCGCCGCCTGTTTGTTTCCACCCGTGCGCTGGAGCGTGCGTTCGATCACGAGCCGCTCGATGTCTTCCAGCGTCATGTTTGGCGGAACGTCCCACTGAACGTTGGCTGACGTGCCTTCCGGCACCGTGCCGTTGTCGAAAGGCAGATCGATCGGTTCGATCTGTTTGTCTTTCGCCAGCAACACCGCCCGCTCGATCACGTTCTGCAACTCACGCACGTTGCCAGGCCAGGGATGACTAAAAAGACGTTGATACGCAGCCTGCGAAACGCCGGTGATCGGACGTTCGTATTTTTGAGCATACATGTGCAGGAAATGCTCAGTCAAAAGTTGAATATCTTCACTGCGCTCGCGTAGCGGTGGAACGTGAATCGTGATCGTCGAGATGCGATAGAACAGGTCGTCGCGCAGCAGTCCATCGCGAATCGCGTCTGCCGGCGGACGATTGGTCGAACACACGAGCCGGAAGTCAACAGCGTAAGTCTTTTCCGAGCCGATCTTGCGATAGCTTCTTTCCTGCAACACGCGCAGGAGTTTTGGTTGCAACTCGATCGGCATCTCGGCGATTTCGTCGAGCATCAATGAGCCGCCGGCGGCGTGTTGGACCAGACCTTCTTTGTCCGCGTGTGCGCCGGTGAACGCGCCTTTCGTATGTCCAAACAATTCCGACTCGATCAGTTCCTTCGGCAACGCAGCGCAGTTTACTTTGATGAACGGTTTCTTCGAACGCAGCGACTGATAGTGAATCGCGTTTGCAATCAACTCCTTGCCGGTTCCCGACTCGCCCACGATCAGCACGTTAGCATCTGACTTCGCTACTGACTCGATCGTTTCGTAGATCATCTGCATCGGTTTCGACGAACCGATGATGTTGAAATACTCGGCGCGCGTTGAAAGTTGCCGCCGCATGTTTACGGTTTCGGCAACGAGCTCACGCCGCTCGAGTGCCTTTTCGACAAGCAGTTGCAGCTCTTCAAAGTCAAAAGGTTTTTCAACGAAGAAAAAGGCCCCGGCCTTCGTCGCTTCGACAGCCTTTTGCACCGAGCCATATCCCGTCACGACGATCACTTCCGTTGTCGGCCGCGCGTCTTTCATGTGGCGCAACACTTCAAGCCCGTCCGTGTCCGGCAACTGCAAATCGCAAATCGCTAAATGATGTCCACCTTGATCGAAGAGTTCGATGGCCGCCGCTCCGGTAGCTGCGGTATCTACCGAATAACCTTCCTCTATAAAATTCTGCCGCAGAGAATCCGCCATCGTTGGCTCGTCGTCCACAACAAGAATCCGCACCTCTTTGTTTTCCACCTTATTCTCCTCTCTGGAAGTCGCAACGCCTTGAGGGCCCATCAGTTTTGCTCCTTAAAGAACCACTATTAATCGGGGATTATTCTGATAGCGGAAGTTGCACCACAAAACGATCTTCCGCGAGTTTCGCTGACCCGCCGTGGGCCTCGATAATTTTTGCCGCTAACGCCAGTCTGATTTCTTCACTACCCATAAACGAATGAAACGGATCGTGATCGATTTTGCGTAAACCGGACCATTCGATGATTGCGTCTTTGTTATCAACCGCAGCTACTTTTACTAAAACCGGTTTCGCTTCCAGTCCGTCCTCGTTTGGCAGGCGGTTCTTGATCGCCGCGGCGGAGATCCATTTGAACGCGTCCGTCAGTTTCAGGGGATCGAAACTGCCCGGAGTTGAATCTGAACTCGAATCCATCACGATCTCGCTTCCCTGGCCGTCGAACGTCGAACAAACCGTTCGTAACACCTTCTGCACTTCAAACCCCGGCTGCTTTTTCAACTCAATCTTCCGCCCGTACTCGACGATAGTTGCCAAATCACTCGCCGCCCGGTCTAATCCCATCATCAACTTCGCAATCGTTTCCCGCTCGTCTTCGGGACGTTCGGTCTTCTCGATCCGGCGTCGCAGGAACGTGGCATAGAGTTTGAGACCGTTGAGTTGGTTTTTGAGATCATGAACGATTTGAATTGAAGCTCGCCCGAGGTCTTGAAGCGTCTCACTGTCTTCCATTTTCGACATTGATACCTTCATCGGACGCGTCGTCGCTCTACAAACTCTTTCTTGGGGGCCACCGGGGGAGGGGAACTCACAACCAGCCCGAGTGTACTATTTGACCGCTGGCCGTAGAACCTTGGGTGTTGCGTTTCGATGCGGGATGTTAACAAAAAAGGCGCGCGTATTCTAGTGATACAGTAGAATCAATAACTTGGAAGGACTCGGGCGAGGTCAGGACCCGCTTATTACCTGACGTGGAGCACCGAAACGAATGACTGGGCAGGATGAGGACGTGACCGTTTTACTGGTCGAAGACACGGAAGACAACCGCTTTATGATGAGGCGTTTGTTGGAGATGAGTGGTTATCGGGTAGTCGAAGCCACAAACGGCGAAGAAGCAGTGAGGGTCGCTGAAGCGGAATGCCCTGGTCTAATTTTGATGGACCTCAGCCTGCCGATGATCGACGGTTTGGCGGCCACGCGTCTGATTCGCAAGCTGCCAAAATGTGGGAAAACGCCCATCATTGCCGTGTCCGCACACGACACTTCCGACTTCCTCGCCGAGGCGCTGGAGGCCGGCTGTAATAGTTACATTACCAAGCCGATCGACTTTAATGAGCTTGAAGAATTGATTGTCCACGAGCTGGGCAAGTAGAATTTGTCTCATTATGGCAGCTCAGGACCGCCGTCTCGAAGAAACCGAGTCGCGAAAAACACTCATCATCGTCGTAGCTGTAGCCGCGGCGGTCGTCATTGCACTCTTCTTTTACCTGCTGATGCGGGCGGGTGGATCGTCCGGTGGTGGTGAACCGCGACTCGAAGGCGCGATCCGCGTGGGCTCGCAGGAGTTCGAGCAATACAAGACTCAGGTCGTGCTCGACGATCCCGAAGCAACAGAAGCGAAACGCGCGCTCGGCGATACCGTCATGAGTTTGAACACGACGGTGCGCAATCTGAGTAACAAAACATTAATTGGTTTGGAAATCAGAGGCGCCGTGGTGGACCATCAGGGCCAACCAGTGAAGGAGCGGACCGTGATTATGATTCCGACACGTCAACGCGAGCTCGCGCCGAACAAGACGATGACGGTGTCGATGATGTTGGAAGGAATGAAAGATACCGACGACCGCGCGAATATAAAGATGGAAGTCGCGGCGGTGAAGTTTAAGGAATAGCCACAAAGAGGCACAAGCACAAAAGGCACAAGAGCAAAGAAGTAGAAATGATTTTTGGCTAACTGTTTTGTCGCTCTTGTGCCTCTTTGTGGCTCTATTCCAGAAACAGCTCTTCGAGCGATTGCTTAATAGGCTGCACCGAGACCACCTTCCCACCTGCTTTCCGCAAAGCAGCCAGCACACCTTCAATCTCATCCTCCGCGGAGATCTCGATTCGCAGACCGCTCGGCGTCGGCGTGATCGCGCCATTCGGCAGATACTGTTTCAGCGTGGCGGCATCCGCGCCGGTCGCCATCACTTCCATCTGATGCGGATCGTCCGGTCGTTGTCGCAGCTCGTCAAGAAAACCGACCTGGGCCAACCGGCCGCGCTTGAGAATCGCAACGCGATCGCATAGCACTTCAATATCCGAAAGAATGTGCGAACACATGAAGACCGTTTTCCCGTCGTCGCGCAACGACGCGATCAAGTCGCGCACTTCTCTGCGTCCGACCGGATCGAGTCCGCTCATCGGTTCGTCAAGAAAAACGATCTCCGGATCGTTTACCAGCGATTGGGCCAAGCCCACGCGCTGAAGCATACCTTTCGAAAACTTTCGTAACTGCGTGTCCCAACGTTTTTCGTCGAGTTTGACGCGCGCGAGTAGATCCACGGCACGCTTGCGGCGTTCAGCAGTGGGAAAGCCAAACAGTTCCGCGCAGTATTCCATTAGTTCACGGGCGGTCAGGTAATCGTAAAAGTAAGGATTCTCCGGCAGATAACCGATGCGCCGGTGCATGAGCACGTCCTTTATATCGTGGCCGAGAATACGAGCGCTGCCGGCAGTCGGAAAGATCAAACGCATCAGGAGCTTCAGCGTCGTCGTTTTTCCCGCACCGTTTGCGCCGAGAAAGCCGAAGATTTGACCTTCGTCGATCGAAAGCGAGAGGCCATCCAGCGCGCGCACTTTGCGCTTGCGGAAAAAGCCGACCTCGTAATCCTTCGTTAGGTTTGTGATTTCAACAGCAGGCATATCGTTAACTAAAGCCATCCACAGATTACGCAGATTCTGTGTAATCTGTGGATGGTTTTCTACTTGACCAGAACCTCGGATCTCGCGTCGAGTTCTACTTCGCACCTTCCTGACTGCAAAACGTAGGGTGCGCCTGACGGATCGAGCGGAGCGCCTGCCGCATCGACCGGCGCACTAATCGCTTGTAGCACGTGTTGGATCTCTCGCCAGCTCGTTGGGCAACGGCCGGTGCGCACCTGATACATCGTGAGCACTTTGCGCAAACCGTCACGCTGGTCCAGCGAATCGAGTTGTATCAAGCGCTTGCGGGCCATGTCCTTAACTTTGGCATCCGCTGACTGTTCGAACATTCGCGTGTAGATCTCGCGCGCGGTGGACCGGCTGCCGCCTTCAGCCGCCATGCGTGCTTTCATGGCTTCCATCCAAACCGGCGCGCCCGGCAATTGCGCGCCACGGCTATAGACTTCGCCCGCCGTCGCATAGTCGCCTTGCTGCCAGTAGATATAGCCGAGATGTTGATACAGCCGCCACGCGTTTGGATTTGCGTCGATTCCTTTGCTGGTAATGCGAATTGCTTCCTTGACGTCGATGGCGGGTAAGACAACGGCGGCGTATTCGTAAGGATCGAGAAACTCGGGATCGAGTGTGGTCGCATTCTCGAGTAACGGCGCGAGCAACCGAAGATCGAGCTGGCTGAGATCGTCGATCGCCGTGTTTTCATCAACTGCCAGGATCTTTCTGCCGACGTATTGCAACGATCGCATCCAGTACCAATCGGCAGCGAGACCGTTGAAACCGAGGCTCAACCGTTTTGCTGTTTTCGCGTTGAGATAAAGACTCTCGTCGTTTGCTGTCACATCAACAGGCGGACGCCGCGCGTCGACAAAGCACGCCAGTCCCACGGTCGCAAGTATTCCAATAACGACCACGGCTGCGAGGCTGACTGTTTTAGTGCGATCGATCATTACTTGAAGTTTCGCCGGCTGAACACGAGCGTGGCGACAGCCAGAATCACGGTGATGTAAACAATCGCGTAGAGACTAACCGCGGCTATGAAACTCGCTGACGGTGAATGACCGTGAGCGGTGGGCGTGATAAAGCTGTAGTTCGCAAGGTTCGGCAGCAGGTAATAAAGCCCGCTGAACAGCCAGCGCGCGCCGGTGCTTCCCAGCGAAACCGAAAGTGACTTCAGATCCGCGCTGAAGTGGCCGATGATGAAAACGAAGAACGTCAGCAGCGCTGACAAGGCAGGTGAAGAAAACGATGAGAAGAGCAGGGCAACGCCCGTCAGGATCATCAATTCGAGATAAATCAACAACACCGCGGGCCAGAGATTGATGATCAGTGGATCCCAACCACGGCTCACGTACAGCAGCGCGAGCGAAACACCCAGGCCCATCACAACGACGTTCACTAGTAACGTCAAACAAAGCCCGAGATACTTCCCGACGAGAAACTCACCGCGTCCCACGGGCTTGGAAAAGATTGCATAGATGGTCCGTCGTTCGATCTCTTTGTAGACCAGACCCACGCCTACAAAGATCGCGATGAACACACCGAACAGCAACATCGCGCTGAGTCCGAGATCGACGATGATCTTGCGTTCCTGTCCGCCTGACAACTCGCCGATGAAGATCGCAGCAGCAGTCAGCAGCAGCACAAACAGCACGAGGTTGTAGAGCACGCGATCCCGCACTGCTTCGCGAAAAGCGTTGCGGGCGATCGCGCTTATGCGCCAGAACGTTCCGTTTCTGGTTTCCGCACGATTAGTTATTTGAGTAAGGAGTTCTGACGTCTCCACCGCCATGAGTTTAACCGCACATTAAAAAGAAATGCACAGAAAAGGTGAGCTTTTCTGTGCACGAGTTGGGGGAATTTTGTTGAGGCATTAGTTGCCGAGAACTGGAAGGGCATTAATGTCCGCAATGGTGTTTGGCACTGCGCTCAGATCCGAATCGCCACGCATGACGCCCACATGAGTCGTGCCAAAAGTTCGAGTACCGGTCGCGGTCGCACCGCTCGGGTCGGTCGGATACCCATACACACCGTAAACAGCGCCGAGTCCGGAACCGCCAGCCTCGACGATTTCAAATTCATAACCGCTCTTGGTGCCACTGGCGAGAACGCTATCAATCAAACCCTGGCCGTTGAGAGTTCCGAGGTTTCCTGCGTACGCACCGCCACCCGCGGTGGATTGATAGACCACCTGAGCGCTGTGAATGGTGCGAATAGAAGATTGGGCTGAGCCTTCGTTAGCTGCACGCCGCGAGGCCAGCAGACTAGGGATCGCGATGGCGGCGATGATGCCGATAATCGCAACAACAATAAGAAGCTCTATCAGTGAGAAGCCTTGTTGGCGATCTGTTTTCATTGAGACTACTTGCTCCTTAGTCGGGGCGCCTCCGCACAGACCCCTAATGTTTCGCTGTGTTCTTTACAAAGCATGTGCCAGACCATCCAGGTAGTACTTTAGCGCGCTAATCAGCACTTTCGTGCTTGTTGGTCCAACGATTGACAAAAATCGGCAGCGCGTGGTGTCGCAATGTGTCAAGGATTGATGGTCCAAGAAAAAGAGGGTGGAAGCGAACTTCCACCCTCCGGGGTTACAAACGATTTCTGAGTCGTTTGCTTAGTTACCGATAGCAGCAACCGCATCGATCTTCGCGATCGTGTCGATTGCGCCACCCGCGAGGTTATTGTCACCACGCAACACACCCACGCCCGTGATACCGAAGCGGCGAGTGCCAGTGGCGTCAAAACCGGAGTCGTCTGTCGGGAACGCATGCGCGCCAAACACGGCCGAGGAGCCGCTGCCGGCAGCTTCAACAACTGCGAACGTATAACCACTCTTCGTTCCACCGCTGAGGACGGGATCGATCAAACCGGCGGTGTTGAGGGCGCCGAGGGTAGTGGCGAACTGGCCGCTGCCAGTGGTGGCCTGGTAGGTGGCTTGTGAGCTGTGAACGGTACGGAGGGATGACTGGGCCGAGCCTTCATTGGCGGCACGGCGCGAAGCGAGCAGGTTCGGGATAGCGATCGCGGCGATGATGCCGATAATCGCAACGACGATAAGAAGTTCAATCAACGAAAAGCCTTGTTGGCGTTTGGTGTTCATTCGAGTTTGGTGCTCCTTAGAAGATATAGGGGGTTCCTAGTTTCTCGCGCCACCGGCTTTCGTCACTGTGAGCCGCGCAAAGCGCGAAGTGTCCGGTGTGCTCTAGAACAACCAGTGTGCCAATCGGCATTTCGCTCGAAAGAGTAAAAAAGCGATCTTTTTTGATCGAAATTTTGCGTGGGCGAAGAAGAGCGGCAAAAGGTCTGACAAATTGTGGCAGGGGACTAATGACGCTTTACGGCAGGAGCTGTTTTATGGTCAGTGAGAACTCACGAAAACTGGAAACCGTTGAAACGGTTTCCAGTAGAAGAGTAACGGTGGCAACACCTGGCTGAAGCCAGGTGTGAATGAGAAGTCTAGTTTGCTTCACCGGCGCCAGCGGCAAACTCGCCGCTGTTGTCTTCTTCACGCCGTCGTGGACCTTGATCGGTCATGCGCCGGCGCGGCGCGGAGTCGGGACCACGACGTTCGTCACGCATCTGTGCTGTCAGACCGCGGACGCCGTGTTTATCGAGCAGGTGTCGTAGAGACCGAACGGAGAGACGCAGCAGTTCGGCGGCGTTGGTTTGATTTCCGGAAGTGCGTCGCAGTGCTTCCAGAACGTAAGTCTTTTCGAGTTGGTCCAGGTGCGCGGTGAGGTTGATGCCTTCGTCAGGAAACTCCATCGCTTCAGAGACGCGATAGGGGTTGTAATTCGTGATCTTCTCGGGCAGCCGTTCGGGTTCGATTGAAGGGGTGCTTTCGAGTGCGACCGCACGTTCGATCGTGTGCTCAAGTTCGCGCACGTTGCCGGGCCAGGAATAACGTTCCAACAGCCGCATCGCGTTTTCGCTGATGGACAAGTCGCGTCCCGTCGGCGCGCAGAACTTCTGCACGAAGTGCGTCGCGAGTTCCGAGATGTCTTCTGAGCGCTCGCGCAGTGGTGGAAGCTCGATCGGGATCACGGAGATGCGGTAATAAAGATCCTCGCGAAACGTTCCCGACGAGACCATGCTCGCCAAATCGCGATTCGTAGCGGCGATCACGCGGGTATCGACCAGCGTCTCGTCCGTCGCGCCGACCGGCCGCACTTTCCGTTCCTGCAACACGCGCAACAGCTTCACCTGCATCGCGGGAGACATCTCGCCGATCTCGTCGAGAAAGATCGTGCCGCTGTTTGCTGCTTCGAAGAGTCCCTTGCGATTCGCGTTTGCGCCGGTGAAAGAGCCTTTGACGTAACCGAAGAGTTCCGACTCGAGCAGTGTTTCGGTGAACGCGCCGCAGTTGACCGACACAAACGGTTTCTCGGCGCGCGGACTCAGATCGTGAATCGCGCGCGCCACGAGTTCTTTACCCGTGCCTGACTCACCCGTTACCAGCACGGTCGATTGCACCTGCGAAACCGTTTCGATCATCTGGAAAAGCGACATCATGCGGTTGCTGCGCCCGATGATGTTGTTGAGTTTGCCGCGTGTTCGCTGACCCTGGATGAGCGCCTTGTTCTCTTCGAGCAGCGCTTCTTTCTCTTTAACGAGCGAAATCTTTTGCAGCGCGCGAGCGACCGTCTCTTTGAGCAGATCGTTGTCGAACGGTTTTTGGACGAAATCGTAAGCGCCGAGCAGGAACGCTTCGCGCGCGGTGTCGACGTTTGCGAACGCAGTCATCATGATAACTTCAACGTCGGGAAGCATCTCGCGCACGGCGCGCAGCAACTCTACGCCGCTCATGTCGGGCATACGGATGTCCGAGATGATCAGGTCGGGCGCCGCTTCACGCAGTTGCTCCAGGGCGCGCTGTCCGTTCTCGGCGACGCGCACAGTGTGACCTTCGCGTTGGAAGAGATGCGTCATGAATTGCCGCATTCCCAGTTCGTCGTCAACGATCAGAAGATTCGCCATAAAAACTATTTGGTCGGGTGATTAATCAGCCACGGCGATTGCTTCGTCTACTACCGTGGCCAGTGGTAACTCAACCGTGATGGTTGTTCCTTGTCCTTCGCGACTGCGGACGTTGATTGTACCACCATGATCGCGAATGATTTGATAAACAATTGAAAGGCCCAGGCCGGTGCCGCCCGTGGTTGACGAAAACGGCTCGAACAGATGTTCGACCTGATCCGGCGACATGCCCCGTCCGGTGTCGGAAAACGCGATGCGCAGCCGGTTATCGGAATTCTTTTCCAGCGTCGCACGCAACGTTCCGCCTTGCGGCATCGCCTGCAACGCGTTGCGCGAAAGGTTCCAGAACACCTGCTTCAACTGGCCTTCGTCAGCTTCGGCGAATATAGGTTCCGCCGGCAACTCCTCGACGACTGTTTGGTTCGGACCGATCTCCGGACTGTGGCGGAGCAGTGCGAATGTTTGATGCAGTAGATCGCCGACGTCGACGCGCGCTTGTGTGAGCGAACGTGGCCGTGCGTAACTCAGAAAATCCGTGATGATGCGATTGAGACGATCGGATTCGCGCAGAATGATCTCCATCAGTTCCGCTTGCGAAGAGTCGTTGTCCATCTCTGAACGCAACATCTGAATCGAGCCACGCATCGCGGCGAGTGGATTGCGAATCTCGTGCGCGATCGACGCGGCCATGCGGCCGATTGCGGCGAGTCGATCCTGCCGGCGCGAAGTTTCTTCCAGACTTCGAACCTGCGTCAGATCCTGAAACGTGATCACCATGCCGGTGGTCTCGCCGGCTTCTGAAGAGAGTGGCGAGATGCTGAAGCCGAGTCGGAGGTGCATTCCTTCCGCGGTTGTGCAATTGGTTTCGAAGCGTGGGCTGGCTTCTCCGTTTTCGAGGGCGCGCAGGGATTCAGCGATGCGGTCCTTGATGTCGCCGAAGAGTATTGAAGCGTCCTCGCCGCGGATGGTTTCTTCCTGATGGCCGGTTATCTCTTCGGCGGCTGCGTTGAAAGTGTAGATGCGTCCGGAGAGATCGGTCGTGACGAGACCTGAGCGAATTGAAGCCACGATGCGTTCGTGCAGCGCGCGCAGGTTGGCGAGCGATTGCTTGGCGGCCTGGAGTCGTACGTCGGAACGGGTTTGTCGTTCGGCGAGTCGGGCGGAGAGCAGGCCGACTACCAGAAATGCGACGTCGAAGAGTCCGACCCATTGAACGGTTTGTGATAACGAACCACCGACGAGGTTAGTCGAACGCGTTGGTCCGAGAACGCCGGTGACCACGAGCGCACACGCCGTGAACGCGACGGCGCAGGCGACGGAAGTGATGAGCGCTCCGCGTGGTCCAAGAAACAGGCTGGAAACAGCGATGACGACGATGTAGAGAGCGATGTACGGAGTTTGAATGACTTCCGAATTCCAAACGAGCCACGTGATCAGGAGTGCGTCCGCGGCGAGTTGGAACCGTGCCTGTGCGAGGATGTTTTTGGAGAGGCGAAAGATGAGTGCGTAAACGATCGTCAGGCACGCGACGATAGTGAGGAGAGTCAGACTCTTATTGATCGTCTGTTGCGGCTCTCCGGCCCTGGTCCAAATAGTTCCGAAGACGCTAAGGAGGAGTGCGGTAACGAGTCTCCCGGCAATGAGCCAGCCAAGTTTCGATCCCGCCGTTCTGTCGGTCATCGGGCCGAAAGCGTATCACACAAACCATCCACAGATTACACAGATTTAATCTGCGTAATCTGTGGATTGCTTCTACTCGTAACGCAGCGCGCGCAATGGGTCGATGCGCATGGCGCGGCGCGCGGGAAGGTAGCAGGCGAATAGGGAGACGAGTATGAGTAGTAATGAAATGGTTGTGAACGTGCTCAGGTCGAATGCTTCTACGCCGAAGAGTAATCCGGAGAGTAAGCGAGTCAGGGCGAGGGATGCGACGAGTCCGACTACGACGCCGAGAACTGTTAGTAACAGACCTTGTTTCAAAACGAGCAAGAGAACCTGGCGCGGCTGCGCGCCGACCGCGAGTCGCAAACCGAGTTCGCGCGTGCGCAGAGCGACCGAGTAGTTCATTACGCCAAAGATTCCGACTGCGGAAAGCAATGTCGCCAGTGCCGCAAAGAGTCCCAACAGCAACGTGTTGAAACGCGAACGACTCACCCATTCAGCCATCACTTGATTCATCGTGCGCACGTCTGAAACCGGTTGATTTGGATCGAGACCTCGGATTTCACGTTGCACGGCCGGCGCGACCGCCGCGGGATCACCGTCAGTGCGGATCACGAGCGTCATAAACGAATAAGCGAGATCAGGGTGTGCGAAATAAACCGCCGGCGGCGATTCATCGATCAAGCTGTCGTAACGAACATTGCCAACGACGCCGATGACTTCGCACCAGATCGGGTTCTCAAACATCGCCACGTCGAGACGCTTTCCGATCGGATCTTCATTGCCAAAATGTTTACGCGCCAATGCCTCGTTGATGAGAATCACGCGCCGGGGTTCTCTCAATTCAAGATTTGAGAAGTTGCGGCCGCGCAGCAACGGTATGCCCATCGTTTCAAAATATCCGGCATCAACAACGCGCACGTCGGTGCTCGGTCCCTGCCCCAGCGGAGGCTCAGGCCGGCCTTCGATCTTGAAACCCGTCGCCGAACCGAGGCCACCGTACAACGGCAAGAAGTTGATCACGCCCGCCGAACGCACCGTTGGCAGCGATCGAATCCGTTCCATCGCCTGCACGAAGAAATTCACAACCTGCTGGTCTTCTTTGTAACCTGCGTCGGGCAGTCGCACGACCATCGTCAGAATGTTGTCGGTATTGAAGCCGCGATCGACCTGTTGGAGCCGCACAAAACTCTTGATTAATAATCCGGCGCTCGCCAGCAGCACCACCGCGAGCGCAATCTCCGAAACTACCAGCGCGCTACGCAAACGACGGCTTCCACCTGCTTGCGCCGACTCCGATTTCCCGCCCTCTTTTAATGAATCGTTGAGATTAAGCCGCGAGATGTGCAACGCCGGCGCGAGTCCGAAAATAATTCCCGTCAGTAACGAAACTCCCAGCGTCCACAACAGCACCGACACGTTCAGTCCAACGCTTTGCAAACTAATCAGATCGCGCGGGCTAATCGCCACGAGTGCTTTGATCCCCATCCACGCGAAGCCAAGCCCGAACGCACTGCCCAACAGCGCGAGCAGTAAACTCTCAGTCAACAACTGCCTGACGATTCGGCTGCGACGCGCGCCGAGCGCCGCACGCAACGCAATTTCTTTCTCGCGCGACGTCGCAAGCGAAAGCAAAAGATTCGCGACGTTGGCGCACGCGATGAGCAACACAAACCCGACCGCACCAAGCATCAACCAAAGCGGACGCCGCACATTCCCGAAAAACTGTTCGCGCAACGGCAAAACTTCCGTTGAGTAGTTCTTGTTGAATTGCGGCGCTTCGTCCGACAAACGCGCTGCGATCGTGCGCAACTCCGCTCCCGCCTGCTCCACCGCAACGCCGTCTTTCAGACGCGCGACAACTGAAAGAAAGCGGCCGCGCTCGTTTGCGCCTGGTCCAATCGGCATCGGCAGTATGGTCCAAAGCTCAGCCGGACGTCCGGTACCCGATCGGTTTTTGATGTGAAACTGAAAACTCGCCGGCATCACGCCGATGATCGTGAACTTCTCGCCATTGAGCGTGATTGGTTGCCCGATAACTTGAGACTGTCCGCCAAAACGTCGTTGCCAGAGCGCATAACTAAGCACTACGACCGGCGGTTTACCTGCTCCGTCATCGTCAAGCGTAAACGTGCGCCCGAGCAGCGGATCGACGCCGAGCACTTTGAAGATCTCCGGCGTCGCCATCTGCACGGACAGTTCTTCCGGTTCGCCGTCGCCGGTGAGATTGAAACGTTGATCGGTAAACGCAGCCATCTGCGCAAAACTCGAGTTCTGATCGCGCCAGGCGCGGAAGTTAGCGCGTGAAGTGGTGTTCTGGCGGCGTCCTTCGGGCGATACTTCCCACAACATCACGATCCGTTCGGCGTCGCGATAGACAAGTGGCCGCAACAGCAGTTCGTTCACGATGGAAAAGATCGCGGTGTTTGCGCCGATGCCCAACGCGAGCGTGATGACCGCCACCGCGGTGAACGCTTTGTGTTTGGTCAACATGCGCGCGCCGTAGCGAACATCCTGCATGACAGTTTCAAACACACCGCCGCCTTTAACGTCGTAGGCCGCATCGGCAGCGCGTTCGACTTTGCCGAAACTGCGCAACGCCTGCTGACGCGCTTCCGCCGGCGACATGCCGGCTTTGATGTTTGACTCAGTTTGCAAGTCGAGATGCGAACGCATTTCGCGATCGATGTCGTTGATGACAGTGTCGCGCTGGCGCAAGGCCCGCAGTCGATCGCGGAGTATGTTGAACCACTTCATTGCTCGAAATTCCTTTGAAACGCTTACAAGGTAGCCTGGCGAACTTTGGCGATGGCGAGTACGAGACGGTCCCAACTCGCTTCCTGGGTTTCGAGTTGTTTGCGTCCCGTGCGGGTGAGTTTGTAGAACTTCGCTTCGCGTCCGGTTTCGTGAATGTCCCAACGCGCCGAAACCCAACCCTTTTGCTCGATGCGGTAGAGCGCCGGATAGAGCGAGCCCTGTTCGACGTTCAGCATTTCATCCGAAAGCTGGCGAATGCGCTGGATAATTCCGTAGCCGTGCAACTCACCCAGCGAGAGCGACTTGAGAATGAGCATGTCGAGCGTGCCCTGCAATAAATCAGCCTTGTCCTTTGCCACGCGGATCTCCTCACGATCGTTGATGCCTAGAATCGGTAGGCATCATACGCACGTATGCCTAGAGTGTCAAAGTGTTAGGCAAACTTTAGCCACAAAGAAGCACAAGAGGCAAAAGAATGCGTGAACTCCTTCTGCTTTTTGTGCTTCTTTGTGGCTGAGGGCAGCGAAATTAATTCTTCCGCCGCACGACTGTTGCCGCCACAGCCACCAGTTCCGCCAACTCCACAGGTTTCGGCACGTGCATGTCGTAACCGGCGCGTAGCGACTGCAAACGATCTTCGGTTCGGGTGTAAGCAGTCAGCGCGATCGCCGGCACTTTGCCACCGCGATTGGGAGGTAGACCACGAACCTGCCGGATGAGATCGTAGCCGTCGATTCCCGGCATGCCGATGTCGCTGATCAGAACGTCGGGCACTCTGGCCATCAGCGCGTCGAGCGCTTCAGCAGCGCTTCCCAACACGGTGACTTTGGCGCCACAGTATTCCAGTCCCTGCTTCAGTAGCTCACGCGTATCCGCTTCGTCATCGACGACCAGAATTCGCAGGTCTTTCAAACTATCGGCACAATCGTCTTCGAGCGGCGGCAACAGATCCCGCGCCGCCGGATGCACTCGACTACCTGATGGATCCACTCGATAGACAGGGCTGATCGGCAACATGACCGTGAACGTCGAACCCTGTCCTTCGCCATCACTCATGGCTCGCACGGTCCCGCCGTGCATTTCTACAAGGTGACGCACGATCGCCAGGCCGAGTCCCATGCCACCATGTTGACGACTCGTCTTCTGGTCCGCCTGCCGGAATCGATCAAAAACGTGCGGCAGAAAGTCCGGAGAGATGCCCTGGCCTGTATCGCTGACAATGATCTCGAGGTGCGAATTAACACGCTCGGAGCGAATCTGCACGCGCCCGCCACGTGGTGTGAACTTGATCGCGTTTGATAACAAATTCCAGACGACTTGTTGCAAACGAACGGGATCACCGGGAATCGAGATCGCACCCGTGTCGATTACCTTCTGCACGCGAACGCCCTTCGCTTCCGCAGCCGGTCTCACTGCTTCAACCGCCGCGTCGATAAACGAGTTTGGATCGGCAGGCTGCACGTCCATGCGCAATTTGCCGGTGATGATCCGCGAAACGTCGAGCAGGTCGTCGACAAGCTGCGCTTGCGCGCGCGCATTGCGTTCGATCGTGTCGAGCGCTTTGACCGCGTTCTCCTCAGACAACGTGCCCATGCGCAACATGCGCGCCCAACCGAGAATCGCGCTCAACGGAGTACGAAGCTCGTGTGAGATCGTGGCCAGAAATTCTTCTTTCAAACGGCTCGATTCTTCGGCTTGTCGATAAAGGCGTTCCTTCTCGGCTGCCGCCTGTTCAGCTTCGGCGCGGGCTCGTTTAGCCGTTTCGTAGAGACGCGCATTGTCCATTGCTACGGCCGCTTGTGACGCGAGACCGGCCACGACGATCTCGTCACGTTCGGTAAAAACATTCGGCGCCGGATGACCGAAGAACAGACCACCAAGCACTTCGCCCGATCGCGACACGACCGGCACGGCGAGATAACTGGTCACAGGCAAGTGACCTTCGGGCATGCCGTAGTAAGGAGAGTTCTTCCCGTAACGAGGATCTTTCTTAACTTCGCCGATACGGACCACGCCTTCACCGCGGAAAGTCGGACCAAAGAGATCGGTCGCGCGTGGCATTGGAAAGTGAGCAAACGCTTCGCGCGGCACACCGGCGAGTGTGTAGAGCATGTACGACGCGCCTTCTTCCGAGAAGACGTTGTAGAAGAAGGAACCGAAGCGAGCGCGCGTGATCTCGGTGGCGGCGTCAGTGACGGCCTGAACAGTTTTGTGTAAATCGAGTTCCGCCGAGATCACTTTGCCTACTTCGTTAAGCGTACGCAGGGCCTCCGCTTGCGCGCGCAAAGTCTCTTCGGCGTTTTTGCGCGCCGAGATGTCCTGAACAAAGCCGAGTTGTCCAACCACAGTTCCGTCTTTGGCATAGATTCCGCGACCTTTTGTAGAGATCCATGCTTCGGAATTGTCCGGGCGTTTGAGTCGATACTCGATTTCGTAATCGGTGTGATTCGCGAGAGCTACTTCCGCCGTACGTTTGGATCGTTCGCGGTCTTCGACTTCCAGCAACTTGCGCATTTCTTCCCGAGGCATTGGTTGTCCCGCAGGAACACCGAAGATGCGAGCGGCTGTTTCGGAAACGGAAACGAGGTCCGTTCGCGCGTCCCACGACCAGTCACCGAGACTCGCCGCTGCCAAAGCGAGTTTCAAACGTTCGGAAGCTTCATCGAGCGCACGGCGTGCCTGGCGTTGTTCTGTAATGTCGCGTGCGATCTTCGAAGCGCCGATGATCTGGCCGTTGGGGCCGATGATGGGCGAGATCGTCAGCGAGATTTCGCGGAGCGTACCGTCCTTACGCTGCCGGATAGTTTCAAAGTGGTCGACACGGTCACCGGCGCGAAGACGCCTCAGTATCTCCGTTTCTTCGTCGAGATGGTCGGATGGAATGATGATCGTGATTGATTTGCCGACCGCTTCTTCCGTCGTGTAACCAAAGATGCGTTCAGCGCCCTTGTTCCAACTCGTAATGATGCCGTCCAGGGTTTTACTGACGATCGCGTCATCGGCCGATTCGATCAGCGCGGAGAGCCAATACGGCGCCAGCTCCGGGCTTTTTAAGTTAGTTAATTCTTGCGTCGAACCGATCTGAGAGGGTCCGGCGGCAGTTTTTTTTCTAGGCATACGATCCCGAAAATCTCTTGCTCGCTGTTTCAGAGGAGAATGCGAATAGGGGCTAAGCGGGGGTTTACGGGATTATAGCAAGTCTGACGTTGTTGAAGCATCCATCAAAAAAAGTGTAGCGGATCAGTTTGAATTACGCCGAAGGCGTTCGCCAGTTTAGCCCGAGGTTGGAGCGCAGCGACACCTTGGGATAGATCATAAAAAATAGCATTGAACCCTGAAAAGGGTTGGCCAATTGGCTAACCCTTTCAGGGTTTGGTCGCGATTTTGTATTGTTTTCCCAGAGTTCTCGCGAACGCTCGAACCCCGGGCTGAAATTAGCGAACGCCTTCGGCGTGCTAGTGTCCGGTTGAGAGTTTGCCGATGAGCGTGAACAGCGGCAGGTACATGGCGATGACGATGCCGCCGATCGTGACGCCGAGAAAGCCGATCAGGATCGGCTCGATCAGCGTTAGCAGGTTGGCGATCGCGGAGTCGACTTCGGCTTCGTAGAAGTCGGCGATCTTGCCGAGCATCGCGTCGAGGGCGCCGGTTTGTTCGCCGATGCCGATCATCTGCGCGACCATATGCGGGAAAACTTCAGTCGCTTTCAACGGCTCAACGAAGTTTTCACCGCGTTCTACACCCGCGCGGACTTTCGTGATTGCTGCTTCGATGATCACGTTGCCGGAAGTCCTGGCCGTTATGTCCAACGACTGAAGGATTGGCACGCCCGAGGAGAGCAGCGTCGAGAGCGTGCGCGAGAACCTCGCCACGGAAATCTTGCGAAGAATGTCGCCGAAGACCGGAAGCTTCAGCATTAACCAGTCGATGTTCTGTCGGCCGCCCGGCGTCTTGTAGTAGAAACGCACTGCGAGAACAATGCCGATCACCGCGAGCAGTATCGCGAGTCCGCCCCAACCAGCGAGAAAATTACTGATCCCGACGACGATGCGTGTCGGCAACGGCAGTGGTTCGCCTGGTCCGAGCAAGCCGAGGAAGATCTGCTGGAACTGCGGAATAACCACGATCATAATCACCGCCACCGCAACGATCGCCAGCAGGATCACCGCCGCCGGATAGATCAACGCGGAGATGATGTCGCGCTTCAACTTCACGATCTTTTCGATGAACGTCGACAGGCGTTGCAGAATAATATCGAGAATACCGCCCGTTTCGCCGGCTTCCACCATGTTTGCGTAAAGCTGATCGAAAACACGCGGATGACGACCCATCGCCGCGGCTAACGTCGAACCTTCCTCGACGTCCTGCCGCACCTGTAACAGGATCTGCTGAAAATATTTATTGTCCTGTTGTTGGGCCAGAATCTCGAGACACTGGACCAAGGGCAAACCGGCATCGATCATCACTGAAAACTGCCGCGTAAAGATCGACAAGTCTTTCGACTTTACTTTCTTGCGCCCGCCGATTTTCGGGATGCCGATTTCACGGCCCTTCTCTTTGACGGACGTAAGCGTGACTTGCTCGCGCCGCAGGAGCGCGCGCAACGCCTCGCGATTATCGGCGACGCGCTCGCCGACGACGATCTCGTTCAATCGGTTGCGGCCTTTGAAGACATACGTTGGCATGGCTATCAGCTCCGGTGGCTTATCTGGTTCCTACGTTCGGTCTGGTTCCAACCGGTCGTGCCTGTGCATACGGGCTGGCATGCTTTGTCGCCTGACCGGAATTTACTCCCGAACCACGATCGATCAGCTCGCGCAATTCATCGACGTTCGACGAGCGTTGCAAAGCGGTTTCCATGGAAATCTGACGTTTGTGATACAGCGTTGCGAGTGCCTGGTTGAACGTCTGCATGCCGTACTTGTCCTGGCCCGTCTGCATCATCGAGTAGATCTGGTGAACTTTGTCTTCGCGAATGAGGTTGCGGATAGCGCCGTTGGGAACCAGGATCTCGAGCGCCATCGCGCGTCCCGCTCCTTCGGCGCGCGGCAGTAGCGCCTGACACAGAATTCCTTCGAGCACTAACGAGAGTTGCGCGCGAATCTGTGCCTGCTGATCGGAAGGGAAGACGTCGATGATACGGTTGATGGTCGACGCTGCTGAGTTGGTGTGCAGCGTTGCGAGTGTTAAGTGTCCTGTTTCCGCGATGCGCAGCGCTGACTCGATTGTTTCGAGGTCGCGCATTTCGCCGACGAGCACCACATCCGGATCCTGACGTAACGCAGTGCGCAACGCAGCCGCAAATCCGTGCGTGTCGGCGTTTACTTCACGCTGGTTGATCAAACAGCCCTTGTGATTGTGCAGAAACTCGATCGGATCCTCGATCGTCAGAATGTGTTCGTGACGATCGCGATTGATCTTGTCGATCATGGCCGCGAGCGTCGTCGATTTTCCGGAACCGGTTGGACCAGTAACCAGAATCAGACCGCGCGGCTTGTCGCAGAGTTGTTTCACAACTGCCGGCAGACCGAGCTCTTCAAACGCTTTGATTTCATAAGGAATGGCGCGGAACACCGCACCGACCGCGCCACGTTGATTGAAAAGGTTTGCGCGGAAACGAGACAAACCTTTGACGCCGAACGAAAAATCCAGTTCGAGATTTTCCTCGAAACGATGCTTCTGCGCGTCGGTGAGCACCGAATAGGCGAGTTGCTTCGTGTCAGCCGACGTGAGCACACGATACGACTCGAGTGGACGAAGATGTCCGTCCACTCGAACCTGCGGCGGGGAGCCGGTCGTGATGTGGAGGTCCGAACCGCCGAGCTCGGAAAGCTTTCTCAGCAGTTCGGACAAGGAAATTTGAGGAACCGTTTCGTTCAGTCGCATGCAGGTGTTTCTCCCACGCAGTTATTTGTTACTGGCTGGTTCGGCCTTCGTGCGCAGTGTTTCGATATAACGCTCCGCTTCGTTCGACATGCGATCGGCAAACTCCAGCGATGAATCGGTGGTCAGCCCGTAAATGCGGCCACCCGCTTCAGTGAAATAAAACGTCCACGCTCTTTCGGGAGTCAGCGTATCGCCCGGCGTGCGAGCCATGACGACGAACATGCGCTTGCCGTTTACTTCGTGGATGAAGTCGTTGGTCACCCAACCACCCGCCGCGACCATCTTGTCGATCACGATCCGGCGCAGGTCAGCAACAGGCAAACCCGCCAACATGCTCTTCTCTTCGCGGGAAGTCAGAAACACCGGATTCGGCCGGCTGAGTGCGACCACTGAAAGACTCATCTGGCCCGGCAGTTTTGCCACCGGCGACTTCACGGCTGCATTCAAGTTACCGACCACGCGTGGTCTTGTTTGGCTAACCGGATTCGCGTGAGCTGCTTGAACGTTTGCAGTGGCGGCGACCGGTTGTGATTCCGCAGTGACAACGATTGGTTGGGTATTCGCAGCTACGGCTGGTTTTGCAACCGGAGTTGCATAAGCCGGAGGTGCGGGCAACGTGCTGACGCCCAGCGAAGTTTCAGGCAATACCGGCACGGATGGACCACCAACCGCCGACAGATCGCCAACCGGGATATTCTTCGGCAGCGACAACATCTGATTGCGGTGAGCTGCTAATTGTGCGGCTGCCGCTCGTTTCTGACGTAGACGCGCGCGATATCGCCGCCACCACGCCCGAGAGCGATAGCGATAATGCCGCTTCTTTGAAACCTGTACACTTTGCCTGACGCCGTGCGCTGAATTCGAAAAGGGCAGCATCACGCCCACGGACAGCACCAGGATTAGCGCGATAGCAATTGTTCTTAACATGCTCGGTTCTCCTCGATTAGGCGACCGTTTCACGAACAACTTCTTCACACGTGGTCACGCCGTCGCGAATCTTGTAAAGACCTGATTCACGCAGCGAGATCATTCCGTCGTCGATCGCCTTTTTCCTCAATTCAAGTGCGGAAGCACCGATCAAGATCAACTCGCGAAGCTCGTCGGTGATCTCCATCACTTCGTAAAGACCGATTCGTCCCTTGTAGCCGGTGTTGTTACAGGTCGTACATCCCTTGCCTTTGAACGTCTTGAGAGTCCTCGCTTCTTCAGCAGAGAAACCGACTTCAATCAGTGCTTCGGTTGGAGTCGGGTGGTCCTGTTTGCAATCCTTACAGATACGACGAATCAGTCGTTGTGCCTGGATGAGGTTTACGCTGGTGGCGACAAGAAAGGGTTCGATGCCCATGTTCATCAGGCGGGAAATTGTTGAGGGAGCATCGTTGGTGTGGAGTGTGGAAAGCACGAGGTGACCGGTGAGCGCGGCTTTGATGGCGATTTCAGCCGTTTCGAAGTCGCGGATTTCACCGACCAGAACGATGTTGGGATCCTGGCGCAGGAAAGCGCGCAGAGCGGCGGCAAAGTTCAAGCCGATCTGTTCTTTCATCTGCACCTGGTTGATGCCCATCAAATTGAACTCGACCGGGTCTTCGGCCGTCATGATGTTCGTGTCGACCGTGTTCAACGATTGCAGGGCGGAGTAGAGCGTGTTTGTTTTACCGCTACCCGTCGGACCAGTGACGAGCACCATGCCGTAAGGCTTCGAGATGTTGCGCTGAAACTTCTTCAGCGACTCTTCCTCGAAACCAAGCTTGGTCATGTCGAGCATCAGGTTCTGTTTGTCCAACAGACGAAGCACGACTTTTTCGCCGAAAAGAGTCGGCAGGGTTGAAACACGAAAATCGAGCTCGCGTGAACGCGAGTCGACTTTCACTTTGATCTTGATGCGGCCGTCCTGCGGGAGACGCTTTTCGGAAATATCGAGCTTCGACATGATCTTCACGCGCGAGATCAATGCGTCGCGAAGTTTCAAAGGCGGATGCATCACGTCGTAGAGCACGCCGTCGATGCGGAAGCGAATGCGTAGTTCTTTTTCGTAGGGTTCGACGTGAATGTCCGAAGCGCCACGGCGCAGCGAGTCAACCAGCAGCACGTTGACGAGACGCACCACGGGCGCGTCTTCGCTCATGCGCGACAACGTCGAAAGATCGATTTCCTCGTTGTCTTCAACTACTTCGACGTCTTCATTGCCGTGTTCCGTGTCGAAGTCGATGCTGTCGAGTGAAACCAGATCCGCGTGAGTGATCAAGCCGTTCCCGTTTTGGGGTTTCTTCACGGCGCGTTCGTACGCCGCTTCTTCCTCTGACGTCGAGGCGAGTTCGATCTCGCGCGACGTGCCGTAGTACTTGGCAATGGCCTGTTGCACGCTGCCTTCAGCGACAACAACGGGTTCGACGTTCAAGCCGGTCATGAACTTGACGTCGTCGAGTGCGAACACGTTCGTCGGATCAACCATCGCGAGCGTGAGAGTGGCGCCGACGCGTGAAAGGGGTAGGACGGAGTGTTTTTGTGCGACTTCCTGCGGGATGAGACGGAGAACTGCGGGATCGATATTGAAGAGGTCGAGATTAACGGAAGGAATGCCGTATTGCCGCGAGAGGACGGCAGTGATCATGTCGTCACTGACCAGGCCCAACTTAACCAGATTGAAGCCGAGACGCCCACCGTGTTCGCGTTGGTAGTCGAGAGCCTCTCTCAGGTTTTGAGGGCTAATAAGATTTTCGCGTACGAGAATTTCCCCTAATTTGGCTGACATTTGTGCCTTCTACTGGCGCGGTAAATATTCTGTTCCCGGTACTGTTTGGATTGGAGGCGCCCGAATGGGGGCGCGAGGCATGCTGGTCTGCTCTACTCAACGATGGGCCAACATCGTTGTGCGTTCATAGTACAGTTTGAACATGAAGAGTGTCAAGGCACGAATTCCACGAAAACTCGTGGAGAATCTCACACTTAAGTGCCTAAAGAAGCGAAAGGCCGCAACCTCCCGAAGGAATGCTGCGGCCTTTCGACTCAGTTAATGAAGTTGACTACGGACGTGGCTTCCGAGCGGGCCGGTTCGGAGTTTTCTCCGGAATGACCTTCTCGGTGCTCTTCAGTTCGGCGAGGATCGCCTTTGCGTCTGCTTTTAACGGGTTCGTGTCAGGCGCGACGTCCACGAAGTGCTGAAGGTAGTTTGCCGCCTCCTGGAATTTTTCCTTGTCCTGCTGTGCGTAAAGCGCGAGTCCGGCGCCGAGATTGGCTTCGGGACTGTCAGGTTGGGCTTGCAGAACTGCCTGAAACTCAGCCAACGCTTTGTCTGACTGACCGGAATCGAGCAGCATCTGGGCCGCGTCGAGTTGCGCTTTGGACTTTTTGGCCGGATCCGTTTCCATCGCCATGTAGTCTTTAAAGGCGGTCAGTCCGGCATCTGCCTGAGTCGGATCGACTTTGCTGACAAACAATCGCATAGATTCAGATTGGGTTAGCACCGCGGCGTACTTGTTTTTGTTGTAACGATCCAGTTCAGCGGGATCGGTCGGTGCGGGCTGGGCCTTGAGCATCGTCACGGCCTTGTTCGACGCATCGGCAGCGGCTTTGAAGTCTGCCTTGGCCGCGTCGAGCGCCGCATTCCGGCCCGCGTCGTCAAGCGATTTATTCGTGATCGCGGCGTTATAACGCTGTACCCCGCGTCCTTTCAAAGCTACGGCTTTGTTGGTCAAGAGCGCCGGTTGGTCGGCATCAGCGGCGAGACCCTCGTCATATTGAGTTACGGCCTCGGTATACTTCTGCACCGCTACATCGGTTTGCTTGGCATTACTGGCGGCGTTTGCGGCGGTAAGCGCTTCATTTCCGGTTTTGAACGTGCGCGCGATGACCTCGTTCGATTCCGTGATCTTCTTGTTCTTCTCTGTGATCTCGGCGTTCTTCTTCGCGGCCTCTTCCAGCTTGGCCTTGTCTTCCGCACTCGGAGGAGCTCCCGGATTGGGATTAGTACCACCGATTTTCTCGAGATCTTCAAGCGTGAGTTTGCGGCCGTCGCCCGGCGTCACAGTGATTTCGACTGGGCCGCCGCGTCCCGGTTTCACTCCGGGCTGATAGTTTGGAGCGGCCGTCGGATGACTTACCACAACGGTGTACGTGCCGATGAACGGAAGTCCCGCAAAGACAAACTCGCCATTCTTGTTTGTCTTTGTTTGGTACTTCGCCTTCATGTCCGTTCGGAAAACGTCGATTTGCGCTTCGGCAAGGGGAACCGTTTGTCCGTCGGCTTGTTTCATCATGACCTTGCCGCGGAGTTCGGCCACCTGAGCGAAGGCCGGCACTGAGGCAACCGCCAAAAGTATGGCTACTGCGAGCGCTCCAACAAAGTATTTACCAATCATTTTCTTCAGATTCCTCCACTGCCGGGGCTTCTCAGGACGTGCCCTAAGATGCGCCCTTTCTGTTTTGCGGTTGTAACGATAAGCACCTGAGATTTTGCCTAAAACTTAATAAGCAAAACGATTACTGTCAAGCTGGTAAGGTATCGGATCGGAAACACCTGCTTCACGAAACGCGCGCAGACGCAGTGCGCACGAATCACAGTTTCCACACGCAACGTCGGAAGACTGGTAACAGGACCACGTGAGTTGCAGCGGCGCCTCGAGTTCCAAACCCTTTCGTACGATCTCGGATTTTTTCATATCGATCACGGGCGTCTTGATGACCAGGTTGGTTTCGGGCTTCGTGCCGAGATCGATCGCGTTTTGAAACGCCGCGTAAAACTCCGGACGGCAATCGGGATAGCCCGAAGAGTCTTCCGCGACTGCTCCTATATATATGGCGTTCGCGCCGATGACTTCGCCCCAGCTAACAGCGGCCGCTAGCAGGTGGGCGTTGCGAAAGGGAACGTAGCTCGACGGAATGCTTCGCGACATTAAATCAGCAGGCGTAACGGCGATCGTTGGATCGGTCAACGAAGACCCGCCGATGCGCGCGAGGTGATCGAGTGAAATCACCAAACGCAGCTTGACGTCGTAGTAATCCGCAAGCGCTTCAAATGCCCGGCGTTCGCGTTCTTCAGTTCTTTGACCGTACGAAACGTGCAGAAACGCGAGTTCGTCATTCTCGTTGTGCGCAATGGCTGCGGTGACGCACGAGTCCATGCCGCCGGAGACTAAACAAATAGCACGTTCCACTCGGTCAACTTCTTCTGCTTCGGCAACTTCAGTTGCGATCTCTTCAGAGCCGCCGCCCATCACACTCCTTGCACGTCAGGTCCCCAGATGTACTTGTGCAGTTGCAATTGCATCCGCACGTTCAGACCGCTTCCCGCGACCCAGTTTGCCAACTGTTGCAGATCGATCTGGCCCCACACCGGCGAGATCAAAATCGCGAGCGTGCGCGTCTCGAGATCGTGTTCCTGAATCACTCGTTTTGCGTAAAGCCAATCGCCTTCGTCGGCGACGACAAACTTTACTTCATCCCTATCCGCGCGCAGACGTTCAATGTTAGACCACTCGTTTCTCGCTTCCTCACCCGATGCCGGACACTTGATGTCGAGAATCACTTTCGCACGTTGATCCAGATCCGCTGTCGAAACGTAGTTTCCCGTCTCGACCAGCACTTCAAAACCCTCATCACAAAGCCGCCGGATCAGCGCGAACGCTTGTTTCTGCGCGAGCGGTTCGCCGCCAGTAACTTCCACCAGTTTGCAACCCAGCGCGTGGACTTGCTGCATCACATCGTCCAGGGTGATGTGGTCGCCGCCCGTGAACGTGTATTCGCTGTCGCACCAGACACAGCGCATCGGGCAACCGGTCAGGCGCACAAAGGTACACGGACGACCGGCGTGGGTCGATTCACCCTGAATGGAACGAAAGATTTCTGTGACGCGCAGCACTTGACCGGAATCTAGCGTAGCAACTGTTGGGTGTCAAAAGTTCGATAAATCCGGTAACTTACACGGTTAACCGTTGAGAGTCCCCCGGTGGCAGACAGAAGTGACATTGCGAAGTTGATCGACGACGGCACGGGCCGCTTGCTTGCGCGTGCCGCGGACAGCCGTTCGCTCAACGCGGACGTGCTTTCGCCGCGCGTGTTGGCGGCAGTCGAGAAGTATCTCCTGCGTGATGAGCCAAACACTGCCGCGGCGGACATCAACAAGTTCGTCGACGAAATACAGGCCGATGATCTGTGCCTGATCGTCGCTTGCGAGCGTGGTGATGAGAACGCGTGGTCCGATCTGGTCGAGCGCTTTACGACGACTGTCCGTTCAGCCGCACGTTCGGTTAGCGCGAACGAGGATGCGGCCGAGGATTTGGCCCAATCGATCTGGGCCGAGCTTTACGGATTGCGGGTCCGCGACGATGGGCGGCGCGCAAGCAAACTGGCCTATTACTCGGGACGCGGTTCGCTCGCGGGTTGGCTTCGTGCTGTGGTCGCACAACTTTCAGTCGACACGTTTCGCAAGCAATCGAAGTTGGTGCAGACCGAAGAAGACGCGGATCTCGATCGACTTGCGCGCGATGCACAGATCGGCGAAACGTCAACGTTCGCCGCGGCGGGTGTGCAGAATCCGGAGCAGTCACTTTCGAATCGCTTCGCGCGGGACAACTTGCAGCAGGCGTTGACGCAGGCTCTTGGCGAACTCGCGGCCGAAGATCGTCTGCTTGTAAAACTCTACTATTTTGACAATCTGCGATTGCGTGAGGCGGGCGTGGTTCTGGGTGTGCATGAAGCAACGGCCAGCCGCCGTCTGACTCGTATTCAAACGGATTTGCGCAAGCGAGTCAGTCAGATTTTGGTGGATGAACGCGGTTGGACAAAGGCCGAGGCCGAGCGTTCGTTCGCGGAGGTGGCGCAACATTTAGAGACGGATTTGGAGGCGTTGATCAAAGAGAAGAGCTTTTGACTGCAAGGTATCGAAATGTCTACGTTCTCTCTCTGGCAGCGCCAGTTTTGCAATGAGACAGGAAACAAACAAAGAGATCGATCTGTTGCTTCGCCGCATGAGCCGGCAGAACGGTGGTTCCGTGAGTGAAGTAACAGAGCAACATCTCGACGCTGATGAAATGAGTTCGTATGCGCAGAACGCGTTGCCCGCGGCGGCGCGCGCGCGCTACATGGAACATCTCGCCGAGTGTTCGACGTGTCGAAAACTGGTTACCCAGTTGAGTCTGTCGCTTGGTGCAACTACTGCTGCGGCCGCGCCGGTTGAAACAGTCGTGGAGCCGAGCGCATTGAAGAAGTTTTTGGCGAGTCTGTTTTCGCCGCTGGTTATGCGTTACGCGGTTCCGGCGTTGGGGTTGATCGTCGTCGCTGCGATCGGTTTTGTGATCCTGCGCCAGCCACGTGAGGGTGGTTTTGTGGCCCAACTCGACACGAAGCAAAATCAAGCCGCGCCAGACACTGCGACACGGGAAGCACCGGCGTCATCGCCTAATACGGTTTCTGACGCTGACTCGCAGAAGGCGCAAGCGGGCCAGGTAGCCGCGCCGGTAACGCATCCGAAAGAGATCGCACCGAAGAGCGACAGCGTTGCAGACGGCGTAAGCGGTTCGGGACCGGCTCCTGCTCCTGCACCAACGCCCGCAGCCACGGAGACCACGGCGTCTGCGCCGCAACCGGCTGCCGCCGCGGAACCGCCACCGTCTCCGAAAACCGAAGTTTGGGCATACAGAAGCAAAACCGAAGAGAAAAAGAAATCCGAAGACGAAAAGAAAACCGACACGGTCGCGAAGAAAGAGTCCGATCAGCCGACGATCGACACGACAGACACCTCAATCTCAACCGCCAAAGCAAACGAGCCGGCGCGTGACGAAAACCGCGCTGCAAAACCGGAAGATAAACGTGTCGATGAGAGCAAGCGCGAGGCGCTTCCGGCTCAGGGCCGAGCTGCGACCATGGGTGGCGTCAGCAATGTTCGCCGGGAGCGTGCCCAGGAACAGAAGGACGATGCCGAGACACGCACGGTCGCGGGTCGTCGCTTCCGAAAAGAACGTGGCATTTGGACCGACACGGCGTATGATTCGTCAACCCGAACTGTAGCAATGGCTCGCGGCTCCGAACAGTTCAGAGCGCTGGTTGCCGACGAGCCGGAAATCAAAAAGATCGCCGAACAACTCGACGGCGAGGTCATCGTTGTGTGGAAGGGCCGCGCCTATCGAATTCGGTAGGGAGGAAAAACCATCCACAGATTACGCAGATTTTTTACAAGGAATCTGTGAAATCTGTGGTTTGCCTTGGAGAACCATGACCACAACGCTGAACCGCGCAGTTTTGAGTGTGTTGTTTTTGAGTTTTGCCGCAACGCTGAATCCAGCCTTTTCGCAAACCAACAGAACGCGTCCGGCCACGAGGCGATTGCAGGGTTATCCCGCCATCGGCAGCATCGTTAAGCAAATCGACGCGCGCAACATCGAGCGCACGATTCGTCAACTCGTTTCCTTCGGCACGCGCAACACGTTATCAGAACAAAACGATCCGAAACGCGGTATCGGCGCTGCGCGCGACTGGCTTTACGCCGAGTTTCTCAAAGCCGCCGAAGCTTCCAACGGCCGCATGACTGTCGAGAAACAGAGTTTTGAACAACCCAAAGCGCAACGTGTGCCGCAGCCGACAATTCTTACTAACGTCGTCGCGACGTTGAAAGGATCGCAACCTGAAGCGACCGATCGCATTTACGTCGTTAGTGGTCACTACGATTCGATGTGCAACAGTCCGACCGATGCGAAGTGCGATGCGCCCGGCGCTAACGACGACGCGTCGGGCACGGCCGCGGTGCTCGAAATGGCGCGCGTGATGGCGAAGTTTGAGTTTGACGCGACGATTGTTTTCATGGCGGTCGCAGGTGAAGAGCAGGGCCTGCTCGGTTCGACGCACTTCGCCGAACAAGCGAAACAGAAGAACTGGAACATCGACGCGATGTTCACCAACGACATCATCGGTAACACGCTCGGCGGCAACGGCGTTCGCAGTCGCAACACGGTGCGCGTGTTTTCCGAAGGCGTGCCGTCGAATGAAACCGCGGCCGAAGCGACCACGCGCCGCAGTGTCGGTGGTGAAAACGATTCGCCTTCGCGCCAACTCGCGCGGTTTATCAAAGAGACGGCCGAACCGTTTGTGCAGCCGATGAATGTGATGATGGTCTATCGTCGCGATCGTTATGGACGCGGTGGCGATCACATTCCGTTTCTCGAACGTGGTTATCCGGCGGTGCGGTTCACTGAAACGAACGAAGAGTTTCGTCATCAACATCAAAATGTGCGCGTGGAAAACGGCGTGCAGTATGGTGACCTGCCGCAGTTTGTCGACTTTGCTTACGTGGCGAATGTGGCGCGCGTGAATGCGGCGTCGCTGGCGATGCTCGCGTATGCGCCGGCGCGGCCGAAAGGCGTGACGATCGTTTCGCGTTTGTCTGACGACACGGAATTGCGTTGGGAAGCGAATAACGAACCCGATCTTTACGGATATGAGATCGTCTGGCGCGACACGGCGTGGCCTGTTTGGCAGGGATCGAAGGCGGTCGGAAAGGTCACGAGCTTTACGCTGAAAGGGATGTCGAAAGACAACTACTTCTTCGGCGTGCGGGCCGTGGATAAGGAAGGTCATCGCAGTCCGGTGACATTTCCGCGTCCGGTGACGCGACAGCAGCCCGCAGAGCGCAGCACTACGAGCAGCAATCCGTAGTTGCGGTATCAGAAACCCACCAACAAAGTTGGTGGTACTTTCATATTTAACCTACATCTCCTTAGTTGCGGGTATGAGTATCCCACCGACGATGTCGGTGGTACTTCATACCTGGCCTACCACCTTTGTAGGTAGAGGATGAAAGTACCACCGACTAAAGTCGGTGGGATACTGATACCTGACTTGCAATTTTTGTAGGCAGAGAATGAAAGTACCACCGACTAAGTCGGTGGGTTTTTGATACAAGTTTTTCGACTAAGCCGCGCGGCACTGCGTCTAAGTTGACATGGATTTTTCAAAAAAGAGACTGATCGCTTCGTTGATGATCGCGGCGATGCT
>DATELP010000055.1:0-9709 GCA_035276425.1 Pyrinomonadaceae bacterium | reverse complement strand
GGATCGTGCGTGGGCGTGACTTGCCGCGTATTTGGACCAACGCCGACGACGGAAGTGTTGAAATGTTTGTGAAAGCCGGTGCGTCATGAGTCTCAGCAAGTCCGGGTTCTGTTGAAGAAATTGCCTTCTGGCCGTCGAGCGATTCGAGCACCAGTGCGAAGCGGCCGTGATCAAACGGCTTTCCCGGTGCGCGTTCAATTTGCACCACCCGTTCGCGGAGCCCGCGTTCAGACAACTCCAGCACGCGATGATGGCAGTAAGGATTATTGCCTGCGCGCCCGAGTAGTGAGTGAGAAGTCCACGTGCAACCACCGCGACACACATCAGCGTAATAACAACTCCGACAGAATCCCCACAGCGTTTCCGCGGTGCGCTTCCAATTAAAGTTCAGCGGCTCCGTCTCGTTCAGAATCTTCTTCAACGTCAGGTCGCGGATGTTTCCACCAGCGTAAGGTGTTGTGGGTAGCGACGGACAGCCTTTAATTGTCCCGTCGGCTTCAACGCCGAGCGTGTTGATGCCGGCGCTGCAACCGGTCCAGTGAACACGATCGTCGCCGTTGCCGCGCCACAAATGTTCGTACGGACCGAAGTAGCCGATGTTATTACCGGGCTGCATTAGTAGACCGCGATCGAGTCCTTCCTGGTGAAGTTTGGCCAGCAGCGGCATCAATTCCCGCAGTTCGTAAGGCTGTAACAGGATCTCGGGATTGTCCGCGGCGCGGCCCATCGCGACCGTCAACTGTATTTGCCAGTTTTTCGCACCGTTATCAATGAACAGATTCATCAACTCGCGCAGTTGCGGCACTACAAGCGAAGTGATCTGCGTGTTGACGCTGGCAACGAGTCCTGAAGCTTTTATGAGACGTAGCGCATTGAGCGCGGCGTCGAAAGATCCTGTCACGCCACGTAGCCGGTCGTGTGTTTCGGCAAAACCGTCGATGGAAATACCCGCTGCCTGAAGACCTGCATCCGCCGCTTGCCGAATGCGCTCTTCGGTCAGGTGAAGACCTCCTGACTGAAGCGAGCAGTGCATTCCCTGAGCACGTATCTCGCGGATGATGTCGAGCCAGTCGCGGCGCAGGTAAGCTTCGCCGCCGATCAACGTGATCTCGCGTGTTCCCAGGCGGGCACACTGGCGCACGAGATCCAGGCATTCTTCGGTCGAGAGTTCGTCCGGACGACGACGACCGGCGCGTGATCCGCAGTGCTCACACTTCAGATCACACGCCAGCGTTATCTCCCAGACAACATGAACCGGAGTGAATTGGATGGTGTCTGCAAGCGACACATAACGCGCCGGCTGATCCATCGGAAGTAATTAACTCCCGCTCAGTTTCTTGATGTTTGTCTCCAATGCGCTGACCGCGGTTTGGACGTCGTTAAGCCACTTGCGCGTGGCTGCTGCGACCTGGCGCATCTCGTTGAGATCGCCGCGGGCAATGGCGTCGAAGATCGGTGGTCCATAAGGCATCATTCGCCCGGACGAGATGTCCGAGGCGATTTTTGATTTTGACGACGCCTTTTTGCCGGCCTTTTTCGTTGTTTTTTTGGAGGATTTACGTGCGACCAAGATAGCTCTCCTTTGTGAGTTTACTTCCCACCGCGCTTGGCGATTTCTGCGTCCAGCTTCTTCAGCGCTGCCGAAACGTCTTTCAGGTGCTTGCGTGTACTGGTGGCCGTCTTGCGCATGTTTTGCAGATCGCCGCCGCCGATGGCTTCTTTGATGGCATTGCCGTAGGGCGGAAGTGGACCGGTTTCAACTCCGGCAGCCTTCGCCGATCCAGCAGACTTCTTGGCTGTGGTCTTCTTGGAAGTTCCCTTGCGAGCCGTCATAGATTTTCTCCTGTGCTGAGGATTTAAACTTTACTGAGTTTTCGATTCTGATGAAGCGTGCCAAAAACTATGTCCCAAAGCGGGCTGGTCACGCCGTAGTTCACGGTCGGAATGCTGTGATGAATGTTGTGGTGAATTTGCAGCTTCTTAAACCAGCGGAGCCGCGAATGGTGATGGATGTGATGGTGAACGATCGCGTACCCGACATACCCGGTAATGAACGCCGCCATGAAACTCAGCGCGTAGGGAATCTTGAGTACGAAAACCGCAACACACGCGATAGACCACCACATCGCTTGCGTGAGCAACCACGGCGTTCCGATCAATGCCTTGGGCTCACCGTGGTGCATCAAGTGTCCCTCTTGAGCCATGTTTTGCCGTGGGCCATGGAAAATGTAGCGGTGCAGCAGATACTCGATCAGACTTACAAAAAAGATCGCCGTAAAATAAACGGCCAGCGAAAAAAGAACACTCCGCTTCAGGATGTAGGTTTCCCACGTAAAGAAAAGGACCGCGGTGATCGGATCCGTAACAAAACCACCCCAATAATTGATTGGGCTGGTGGCCACCTTGTCCATGATTCGGCTCCGGAGACCCGGCGAGCCCGCGGCGGATTTTTCCAGTTCGAGCGGTCGTTTCATGGCCTTCGACCTTCCGTTGGGCGAGGAGGTGTCGGTTTGAAGCCCGCTTATCCTATCAAAATAACCTGAATTTGTGTTAGGGTTTGCAGCGCATTCGCAATCGAAACCCGGGCGGATGATGATAGTCCGCCTTAGACTCTCATGCCCCCTCACGGAGGGTCAGATGATCTTGAGCACTCCATCTGAACTCACCCCGATTGGGTTATGGCGCTCCTCAACGGCCCATCCAGCTTTCCTAGCCGATGAGTTGGCGACACTCGTTCCACGTGTGCGCGAACCGCTGCACATCGTGCGCGACGGCAAGCACGGACGAATCGGTGTCGCTTTGGGCGGCGACTTTGCGCTTCCGGGCATGGCCCAGGACGGCGACTACCCACTGATGGCGACACTGCCCGCGCTTTATCCCGAGTGGCTCGGCGATCGATCGTTTGGCGAGGTTCACGGAGTGCGTTTTCCGTATGTCGCCGGTGAAATGGCAAACGGCATTGCGACGACGCGTCTCGTGATCGCGATGGGTCAGGCGGAAATGCTGGCGTTCTTCGGCGCCGCCGGACTCGGGTTTGAACGCGTCGAACAGGCAGTTGATGAACTGGAGCGCACGTTGGGCGATCGCGCGGCGTGGGGCGTGAATCTGATCCACTCTCCGAATGAAGCCGCGCTTGAAGATCGTGTAGCGGATCTGCTGATTCGTCGTGGTGTCGTGCGAGTTTCAGCGTCAGCATTTATGACGTTGACGCCCGCGGTTGTTCGGTTAGCCGCGAGCGGTTTACGGATTGAACCGGCTTCCGGGCGCGTGACGCGACGCCATCATTTGTTTGCCAAGATCTCACGCCCGGAAGTCGCAAAGCAGTTCATGTCGCCGCCATCGGCTGAAATACTTCAAACGCTGATCGGCCAGGGTTTGCTCACGAGACAGGAAGCGGATCTCGCCGCGCGCGTGCCCGTCGCCGAAGACATCACCGTAGAAGCAGACAGTGGCGGCCACACTGACAACCAGGCGCTCGTCGCGATCTTTCCCACGATCCTCGCGCTGCGCGATGAACTGACGGAGCGTTACGGATATGCGCGTCCGATTCGTGTCGGCGCAGCCGGCGGCATGGGCACGCCGTCCGCCGTTGCTGCTGCTTTTGCACTCGGCGCGGCGTACGTTCTTACAGGATCGATTAATCAGGCCGCTTTGGAATCAGGCCTTTCCGACGCGGGCAAGGCGATGTTAGCGGAAGCTGATCTGTCAGACGTGATCATGGCGCCTGCGGCCGACATGTTTGAGCTCGGTATTCGAGTGCAAGTGTTAAAGCGCGGGACGATGTTTGGCGTGCGCGCTGCGAAGCTCTACGAGGCTTATCGATCTTATTCGTCGTTGGAAGCGATACCAACAGACTTGCGCACCACGCTCGAACGCGATGTGATGCACGCGAGCTTCGACGACATCTGGAGCGAGACGCACCGCTTTTGGCAGACACGCGATCCAGTCGAAGCGGCTCGCGCGGAAGGCGATCCAAAACATCGCATGGCTTTGGTGTTTCGCTGGTACTTGGGCAAATCGAGTCGTTGGGCCATTGACGGCGAAACCTCGCGGCGCGCTGATTATCAGATTTGGTGTGGTCCAGCTATGGGTTCTTTTAATCGCTGGGTGCGTGGATCATTTCTGGCTGATCCCGCTAATCGCAGCGTTGTTCAGATCGCGCGCAATTTGCTGGAGGGCGCCGCAGTGTTGACGCGGGCTCACCAGGTGCGCAGCTATGGCGTGACGGTTCCGGAAAGCTTGTTTCAGTTTCGGCCGCGCCGCTTAGCGTAACCGAAGACCTTTCCTCTAGGAGGTCCCCATGTCGAAAGTCGATCGATCGATGGCAGGCATCGCGGTCGTTGGCGTCAGCGCATTATTTCCTGGTTCCAGCGACGCGCGAGGTTTCTGGGCAGACATCATGGCCGGCCGCGATCTGATCACTGACGTGCCGCCGACGCACTGGTTAATCGAAGACTATTACGATCCCGACCCGTCTGCGCCCGACAAAACCTACTGCAAACGCGGTGCGTTCATTTCGCCCGTGGATTTCGATCCGATGGAATTCGGGCTTCCGCCCAACGCCGTACCTTCCACCGACACAACACAGATACTCGCTTTGATGGTGGCGCAGCAATTACTTGAAGACGTCTCGCACGGATCTTTAGCCTCACTCGATCGCGAACGAATCAGCGTCATTCTGGGTGTCACTTCAGGACAGCAATTACTCAACTCGTTAGTCAGCCGGATTCAGCGGCCGATTTGGACCAAGGCGCTGCGCGAGAACGGTATCCCTGAAGAGGAAGCGAACAAGATTTGCGACGAGATCGCTCGCAATTACGTCTCGTGGGATGAAGCGTCGTTTCCCGGTTTGTTGGGCAACGTCGTGGCCGGACGTATCGCGAATCGTTTCGATCTGCACGGAACAAACACGATTACCGACGCTGCGTGTGCGAGTTCGATCGCCGCGGTGTCGATGGGGATCAACGAGCTGCAACTCGGGCAATCGGATCTCGTGATCTCCGGCGGCGTGGACATGATGAACGACATCTTCATGTACATGTGCTTCAGCAAAACTCCGGCGCTGTCGCCGAGTGGAGATTGTCGTCCTTTTTCAGACAGTGCGGACGGCACGCTGCTTGGCGAAGGCATCGGGATGATGGCGCTGAAACGGCTCGACGACGCGGAGCGCGACGGCGATCGGATTTACGCGGTCATTCGCGGTATCGGAACGTCGTCTGATGGCCGCAGTACGGCCGTTTATGCGCCTTTGCCGGAAGGACAGTTACGGGCGATCAGGCGCGCGTATGACATGGCGGGCTACGGACCGGAAACGGTTGAACTCGTGGAAGCGCACGGAACGGGAACTAAGGTCGGCGATGCGGCTGAGTTCGAAGCGTTGCGACAGGCGTTTTCGGAACGCAGTGACGATGCGCAGTGGTGCGCGCTTGGTTCGGTGAAGTCGCAGATCGGGCACACGAAAGCGGCGGCAGGAGCGGCGGGGTTGTTCAAGGCGATCATGGCGTTGCATCACAAAGTGTTGCCACCAACGATCAAGGTGCAGCGTCCGAATCCGGCGCTCGATCTGGAGAAGAGTCCGTTTTATCTCAGCACGCAGGCGCGTCCGTGGATTCGTGATGGGTCGCATCCGAGGCGTGCTTCAGTGTCGAGTTTTGGATTTGGCGGGAGCAATTTTCACGTCACGATTGAGGAGTACGTTTCGAAGAAAGGCGTCGCTTCTTCGCGGCTGCAAACCGTGCCGGCTCAACTTGTGTTGGTGAGCGCGCCGTCGGCTACAGAACTCGTTTCTCGTTGTCGTGCGCTGATGGAGACTTCTTCAGATGACTTGGCCCAGGTTGCGCGTGAGTCTCAGGATAGCTTTAACGCGACCGATAATGCGCGGCTCTCGTTGGTCGTCGAAAGTGTTGCGGAGCTGAAGAGCAAGCTTCAACAAGCAGTGTCGATGATTGGGAAGGAGGCCGCTTTCGTAACTCCAACGGGAATCAGTTACGAAAGTGGACCACCGAATCCCGGCAAGATCGGGTTCCTGTTTCCGGGGCAAGGTAGTCAGTACGTCGGGATGGGCGCTGATCTGGCGATGTCGTTTGAGGCTGCGCGAGCGGCGTGGGACGAGGCGAGTATCAGGTTCGACGGCGAAAGCATCGATCGGATCGTGTTTCCGCCACCGGTGTTTACTGAAGAAGCGCGCGTTGGGCAAGCACGTAAGCTCACGGCAACCGAATGGGCGCAGGTTGCGATGGGTGTGCAGAGCGCGGCGCTGTTGCGAGTGCTGTCGGGTGTTGGTGTGAGTCCCGACTGTGTGGCGGGCCATAGTTTTGGTGAGGTGACCGCGCTGTACGCTGCCGGCGCGTTTGATTTGTGTGACTTTGTGAAGATCGCACGTAGGCGTGGTGAGCTGATGCGAGATGCATCGTCAACACCCGGCGCGATGACGGCAGTGATGGGACCGATCGAGACCGTGCGCCGCGTGTTGGAAGAAAATGATAGCGATGTAGTCATTGCAAATCACAACGCGCCGTCGCAATGCGTGTTGTCTGGTCCAACCGAAGCGATCGATGAAATTGAGAAAGCCCTTACTGCTCGCTCCGCGAGCAGTAAGCGGCTGCCGGTCGCGACAGCATTTCACAGTTCGCTCGTAGCAGGTTCGGTTTCGCCTTTCGCCGCTTATCTCGAAGAGGTCGAATTCGCCCGCCCGGGGATCGACGTTTACGGTACGTCTGACGCGAAAGTTTATCCCCAAGATCCGCGGGCGATCCGTGAAAATCTAGCTGCGCAGATCGCCCATCCGGTGCGTTTTGTGGAGCAGATCGAGGCGATGTATGAGCGCGGCGTACGAACATTTATTGAAGTCGGCGCCGGCAATGTTTTGACCGATCTCGTTGGGTCGATACTTGGTGACCGCGAACATCGCCGGATAAAACTCGATCGTAAAGGCGCGCACGGAATAACAACTCTACTAACCGCGCTCGGTCGCCTTTCCGTCGCCGGCGTATCGCTGAATCTCGAAAGCTTGTGGACGGAATACAAACCGTCATCGCCAAAGAAGCCGAAGAAACCGGCGATGGTAATGCAAGTGTCCGGCGTCAACTACGGCAAGCCTTATCCACCTGCGGGCGGCGCCAAAGATCTGCCACCACCAAACCCCCCGCGTCCAGCCGCACCATCAGTTCCGGTTGTACAAGTACCGGTTGCACCAGCAGCCCCTGTGAGCGCGCCACCAATGCCCGAAGTGCAAAACGCGTGGTTAGCGGCTTACCAGGAAGCTCAACGCCAAACAGCAGAAGCGCACGCCGCGTACGAGCGGACTATGGCCGAGAGTCATCTCGCGTTTCTAAAGACAGCAGAGACTTCGCTAGCAACATTGACGTCGCTACTCACCGGCACGCCGCAGTTAAATGGCACGCCGCAGTTGAGCGGTGAGCCGGTTTCTTTTCCGCTTCCGATCCCGGTGGAGCCGGCCGCGACTGCGCACGCGCCATCTGTACCGCCTCCCATTGCTGTGGACCCGCCACCTCAATCCGTATCAATTCCTGTAACAACGCCTTCGTCCAACGGATCTCCCGCTCAACCTTCAATCGCCAACGCTCCAGCCGAACAAGATCTCGCGACATTGCTGTTGAGCGTCGTCGCCGAAAAGACCGGCTACCCAGCCGAAATGCTCACGACCGAGATGGAGATGGAAGCTGACCTGGGAATCGACTCGATCAAGCGCGTCGAAATCCTCTCCGCGATGAGCGAACGCGTGGCCGGTTTGCGTGAATTGAAGATGAGCGACTTCGGGCATCTGCGCACACTCGGGCAGATCGTCGACTACATGAACGGCCACGGAAACGAAAACCCACCTGCCGCAAGCGCGAGCAAAGAAGCAGCGCCGGCGACGAACGAAGCTCTACCAAACAACGAAGCGCCACCGCCAGACATAGCCGCGATCAAACGGTACGCCTTGCGACAAATCACCGCTCCAGCACCCGGCGTTGCGCTCGCCGGATTATTCGGCGTGGACCGCATCGTAATCACTGATGAAGGCACTGGCCTGGCAAATGTGCTGGCGAAGAAGCTTTCCGAACGCGGCATTGACGCGAGCGTTGTTGCCGCAGTTCCCAACGACGCGAACACCGTCATTTTCCTCGGCGGCATGCGGCCGGTATCGACAATCGACGTCGCAATGGAAGTCAATCGCGAAGCGTTTCGTGCTGCCCGTGCGGTGGCTTCGCGTTTTGGTTCAGAGACCGGCGGCGGTGTGTTCATCAACGTTCAGGACACCGGCGGCGATTTCGGTTTACGCGGATCAGACAGCACGCGCGCGTGGCTCGGCGGCGTCTCTGCTTTAGTTCGCACGGCGGCGCTCGAATGGCCCAACGCTTCTGTCAGAACAATCGACTGCGAGCGCGCCGATCGCGATCTTGAAACGATCGCCGAAGCTATCTGCGCCGAACTTTTCGAAGGTGGTTCCACATTGGAAGTCGGTCTTCGTGCTGACGGCACGCGCACCACACTTGCAACTGTCGCGATGCCTGCGGAGCCAGACGCGCCAACACAGCTTGGACCAGACTCCGTTGTCGTAGTGTCCGGCGGCGGTCGAGGTGTCACCGCAGCCGCACTCGTTGCGCTCGCACGCGCCTGCCGTCCGCGCATCGTCTTGCTCGGACGCACAACGCTCGCGCCAGAGTCTTACGCATTCGAAAACGATCAGGATCTGAGCCGTGCCCTAATCGAACAGATTCGTAGTGAAGGTCGCGAGGCAACACCGGCGGAAATCCTCGTGGAAAAGGCGCGCGTGCTTGCGAGTCATGAAATACGCGCGACCATCGACGCTGTTACTGCCGCCGGATCGCAGGCCCGCTACATGACCGTTGATGTTCAGGACGAAGCCGCGCTTGCTTCAGCGCTCGACGCGGTGCGTCGCGAATGGGGACCGATCACCGCGATCGTTCACGGCGCGGGCGTGCTCGCCGACAAACGCATTGCCGAAAAAACCGACGAACAGTTCAATCGTGTGTTCGACACGAAGGTTGTCGGGTTGCGCAGCTTGCTGGCCGCGACCACAAGCGATCCGGTGAGCACGTTGTGTCTGTTTTCCTCCGTTGCGGCGCGCACCGGAAATCCCGGGCAAGCCGACTACGCGATGGCCAACGAAGTGCTCAATCTCGTCGCTTGCGCCGAACGCTCGCGCCGCGGCAACGGGTGCAACATTCGTTCGATCGGTTGGGGACCGTGGGACGGCGGCATGGTGACGCCCGGCCTCAAAACTCATTTTCAACAACTCGGCGTTCCGCTGATTCCGATCGAATCCGGCGCAAAGCTTTTCGTCGACGAATTGCGTAGCGCGGGCGATGACGTTGCGGTGGTGCTGACCGGCGCGAATGGTCACGGTCTGCTCGGCGCGGATTCGACGCGAGTTGAAAGAGTGGAAGTCAGCGTCACCGCGCAATCGCATCCGTATTTGGCCGATCATCGTCTCGGCGATGTGGTGGTCGTTCCGGTTGTGATGGCGCTCGAGTGGATGCTCCGTGGCGCACGCGCATACCGGCCGGATCTGATCGCAACGGCGGTGCACAACGTACGCGTTTTATCCGGGATCAAGATCCACGACTTCGATCGCGCGGTTGAGTTTCTAGTAGTCAACTGCCGTGAGATCAGCAATGGTGTTGGCTCCGAATTGTCGGTAGAACTTCGCAATCGCAACGGCACGCTGCACTATAGCAGCGTG
>DATELP010000054.1:0-5494 GCA_035276425.1 Pyrinomonadaceae bacterium | reverse complement strand
AGGTCGGATTCCGATATGTTTACGCTCGGGTACCGGTTTCGACCGTGGCGTGAATCGAAGGTGATGGCGGACGCGCCGTCGATTCTTAACTATATTCGTGATACGGCCGCTGAGTTCCAAGTCGATAAAGCGATTCGTTACAACCATCGTGTACGGCGCGCATCGTGGTCCTCACGCGATGCGCGTTGGACCGTAGAAGTTCAGATCGGAAAGTTCACGTGCGACTTCCTTTATCTCTGCACCGGGTACTACGACTACGAAAACGGTTATACGCCTGAGTGGTCCGGCGTTGAGCGGTTCGAAGGCACGATTGTCCACCCGCAGAAGTGGCCGGAGAAGCTTGATTACACGAACAAACGTGTCGTCGTGATCGGGAGTGGTGCGACGGCGGTGACGCTCGTGCCGGCGATGGCAGAGCGGGCCAAACACGTCACGATGCTCCAGCGGTCACCGAGCTATGTCGTTTCGAGACCGGCGGTAGATCAGGTGGCGAGGTGGTTGAGACGATGCTTGCCGGACAAAGCCGCTTATGCACTAGCGCGTTGGAAGAACGTGCTGAATGCAATGTTCTTCTACAGCGTCGCGCGAAAGCGTCCGAACTTCTTCAAGTGGATGGTTGCGCGTGGCGTGCAGAAGCATCTGCAAACGCAATACGACGCAAGACATTTCACCCCGAGCTACAATCCGTGGGACCAGCGCATGTGTTTCGTCCCGGACGCGGATCTTTTCAACGCGATGCGCAGTGGACGCGTCTCGGTCGTTACAGATCACATCGAGACCTTCACCGAAACCGGCTTACAACTTAAATCCGGCGAACATCTCGACGCCGACATCATCGTTACGGCAACGGGCTTGGTGATGAAACTGTTCAGCGGCATGCAGATCCTGGTAGATGACAAGCCCGTCGATCTGCCGCAGACGCTCGTCTACAAAGGCATGATGTTCAGCGATGTTCCCAACCTTGCCTTCGCCGTCGGCTATACGAACGCATCGTGGACGCTGAAGTGCGATCTCACTGCCGAGTACGTGTGCAGACTCATCAATCACATGGACCAACACGGCTACACCTTTTGCACTCCGCGCGTGAACGATCCGGACATCGAAGACGAACCCGTAATCGACTTCAATTCGGGTTACGTCCTGCGCGCGCTGCACACACTTCCGCGTCAGGGCTCAAAGACCCCGTGGCGACTGCACCAAAACTACGTGAAGGATCTTTCGATGATGCGCTACGGACGGGTGGACGACGGCACGATGGAATTTCGTCACGGCTGAACACGGATCGGTGTTTGTCTGTATAATCCCTTCAATGCCAACCAAGGATCCATTAGCGACTTCGGGGCTTCCGCCTCTCAAGCCTGAGGATGTCCCGCAAGCGGGTCAGCCGCAAGAACCGCAGTTTTTGATACTTGTCGTGGATGATGCCGCCGACAACGTCGCGATGATCAGTCTGGCGCTTCAGCAACAGGGATATCGAGTGGTGACCGCTACTAACGGCGAGGATGCCATCACAGTCGCCGAGCAAACGATACCGAATCTCATTCTGATGGACATCAACCTGCCCGAGCTCGACGGCCTCGGCGCGACACGCAGAATCCTCGAGAACGAAACTTTACGCAGCGTGCCCGTCGTCGTCGTTACCGCGTTTGGCACCGAGGGCTTTCAGCGCGCCGCGTACGATGCGGGTGCGTCCGGTTACTTAACGAAACCGATCGATCTGGATCGCATGAACATCCTGATCGCCCGGCTCCTCTCGCCCGAAGGTTCCGGCAGTTTGCTCAGAGCCACAGACGAACACGGACCACCACGGATCTAACAAGTTAGACTTTTCGACCTTTGATCGTTTGCCCGTTCGGAAGCGTCACGACAATTCCGGTTACCTTTCCGCCGGCATCTCTTTCAAAACTCACCTTGCCGCCAACAGCCGGTGTGAATGTATCGGCCGTCGCTTCAGGCACCAGCTCGACTCGTCCACCGCCGGGATCGATCGCGATTAACTTATCTGCTTCCTGCCTGATGACCAGCACGCCCATCGTTCCGCCGTCGTAGCTGCCGACGAACGCGGCAAACTTGCCATCGCTAGCGGCTGGCGCAACAGGCGACGGCTTTGCCGCAGGCGCGGGAAATGCCGAGCCAGGCTGTGGCAGTGAAGAGATCGACACAGCACCCGACTCTGCCTGCGCACCCGGATGAACAGGAAACGCCGGACGCTTCGGCACAACCAACGGGTTCTTCGAAATCTGCGCCAGCGCAACCTCGACCGCTTTCTCAAGCTGCGGATCGCGTCCGGCGATCACATCAGCCGGCGTGATCTCAACGTCGAAATCAGGAGACACACCGACGTTTTCGATGCCCCACGAACTACCACTCGGATCGTACGCAGCGCGATTCGGCAAACGAATCTGTCCGCCGTCCACGAGTTGCGGCGTGAAATAATATGGACCAATACCGCCACCGAACGTACGTTTGCCGACCAGTGGTCCAACCTTCGCCAGCTTGAACATAAACGCGCCGGTCTCCGCGGCCGAACCGTTCAGTTCATTGATGATCATCACCTTCACCGGCGGCGCGGGATTCACCGGCGTCGCGATGTCGTCGCCACCGCGAAACATGTAATAGTAAAGCGGCTTGCGTTGCATCCATTCGATCAGATAGTCGGGCGTGATACCGCCGCCGTTGAAACGCTGATCGATAATGATGCCGTGCTTGTCTGCGTAGCCGGTCAGGCCGCGAATGGCGTTCATGATGCCCTCGCCGCCGTAGCCTTCGATAAAGATGTAGCCGAGCTTGCCGCCGGAAAGCTTCTCGACGAGCTTGCGGTTTTCTTCCGCCCAGTTCGCCCGACGCAAACGATTTTCGCCGACCGCCGGAAAGACCGTGTAGGTTCGCGCGTTAGCGCCGTCGGCACTTGCAGACACCGTGATCTTCACCGGCCGGCCGATCGTGTTTTCGAAATAACCGAGCACGTTCTTTTCCGCTTCAACCAAACTGTCGTTGACCTTGATCAGATAATCGCCCTCGCGAACATCGACTCCCGGCTGGTCCAACGGCGCAGCGAAAGATCCATTGGGCGACGAATAGTTCGTCGAACGATAGATCTTCTTGAAACGATATTTTCCGTTGGCGATCTCGTAGTCAGCGCCGAGCAGTCCGATGCGATTGCCGCTTCCTCCGGACTGTGGAGCGTCACCACCGCCCACGCCGAGATGGCTTACTGAAACGGAGCCGAGCATCACTTGCATCAGGCGGTTGAGATCGCTGCGGCGAACTGTGGTCGGCAAGTACGCGGCATACTCGCTTTCGAGCGCGGCGAGATTTTGTCCGTGATGATTCGGATCGTAAAACCAGTCGCGCATGATGCGCACGGATTCGTGAAACATCTGACGCCACTCTTCAGCCGGAACAACGCGCACTTCCATCTTGCTGAAGTCCTGCCGTCCTTCGTCTGGTTTTACGGGAGCGTCGGTCGGAACGAGAAAGAAATCGCGTCCTTTGCGATAGAGAATCTTCTTGCCGTCCGCAGTGATATCGACCGCGTTGATCTGGTCCACGATCTTCTGCATCTGGCCGCCCTTCGCGATGTCGAATGAATAAACAGTCTGACCGGTTGGTCCACTCGGATCACCAGACCAGTCGCGGGTAACGGTAATCAACTTACCTGGTTGTCCGACTGTGAGCTGCGCGTAATCCCGTTGCGGTACCGGCAAATTTACGACGCGCGATTTGAGAGTTTCGAAATCGATCTTCACCTGCGGCACGATCTCGTTGACCTTCGCGTCGGGATTCGGCTGTCCATTCGGCAGGAGCGGCGATGGCTGATCCTTCGACAAAATCACCGCGTGAACCCGGCGAACCACAAGCGGATTCGCAAAGACGCCATTCAACACGCCCCAGCTAAACTCGCTCGTTCCTACGTTCGGACTCGAGACGAAGTAAAGATACTTGCCGTTGGGATCGAACACCGGAAGCTCGGCGTGCGTGATGCCGTCCGTAACCGGAAAACTCTTCTTCTGCGCGAGATCGTAAATAAAGACCTCACCCGCGCGGTTCTTCATGCGCTTCCAGTAGGCGAGAAAACGCGAATCGGGCGAGAAGTTTACCGACCACGATTGCTGCGCCGAATACGTTGAACTATCAACTCGCGCCGCGGTTTCGGCAGCGACGTCAACCAACCAAAGCCCCAGCCGCCGATCGGGAAACGCGAGCTTTCGGGAATCAGGCGACCAGACGAGGTCCCAGTAGAACGACGGCTTTTCTTCAATACGAATCTTTTTAACGGAATCGTTTTCGAGTGAACGAATGTGCAGCGCATACTCGCCGGATTCGTCTGAAACATAAGCGACCGATTTGTTGTCAGGAGACATTACCGGATAGCGTTCGGCAACACCTGATGAATTGGTAAGGTTCTTGTAAGAACCGTTTGCCGGATCGAAAACGATCACCTCGCCTCGCGCACCGAAGACGATACGGTCGCCGGTTGCGGACGGAAGAATCTGTTCGAGAAAGCGCATCGCGGGCACGTTGCGAGGTGCGAGTTCCGACGTATCGGGTGATACCGAAACGTTTACCACTTGATCCTTGCTCGTGTTCAGATCGAGCAGGTGCAAACGGCCGCCTTGCACGTAAACCACGGCGCCGTTCGTTGCCGCAGCAAAACGCACTCCTGTCCCCGTGTACTTCGTCAATTGCTCGACCTTTTTCGACTTCGTGTCGTAGACGTGGACGTTGAAGATTCCCGTCCGATCGGAAACGAAAAAGATCCGGTCGTTGACCCATTGCGGATCGCGGTCGTTGTACGTTCCGTTCGAGAGCTTTTCGAGTGCTCCCGTTTTTAGATTTGCTATCCAAAGTGGAGCGGCGTATCCACCGCGATAGTAACGCCAGTCTCCAGCGCCGGAACGCGGGTTGTAGACGATTCGGGTCGCGTCGGGAGAGAGTGAACCGGAATAGCTTTGGTGCAGCGGGAGCGCAGTTGCCAGAGCGAGACGCTCGGCTGACGTTTTATAAAGACGAGTTACGCTCTCTTCGTCTCTGGTCGTCTCAAAGATGACTTCCCTTCCATCCGGTGACCACGCAGTAACGTAATCATCTTCCGGCATCATCGTCACGCGAAGCGGCTCACCGGATCCGTCTGCCTGAGCGATGAAAACGTCGAAGTCATTTCCATTCGAGCGCGAAAACGCGATCCGTTTGCCGTCGGGCGAGAACACCGGAAGCGTTTCATCGTTCGGCGTGTTCGTTAAACGCTTCGCAACGCCGCCGGTTCGTTCGACCAGCCAAATCTTGCCAGCGTAAGTGAACGCGATGTGCGATTGATTGATCGCGACGCGGCCGATCAAGAGCGGCTGATCGGGTTTCTGTTGCGCGGCGGCGGTAACTGCTAAGCAAAGGCAAGCGGCCAGGAGGACTAAGGTGCGGAGCATGGCTTTTACCTCGGAGTGAAATGGAGCTGGATTCTGACTTAAGCCAGTACGAGACTATCGTACAACGAGTT
>DATELP010000053.1:0-12048 GCA_035276425.1 Pyrinomonadaceae bacterium | reverse complement strand
TGAATACCGGCGACACCGGCGTCCCAGATACGTGAGACCGTGTTGCCCATCGTTTCGGCCGTCAACGCGGCTTCTTCGGCGACCGGGATGTCGCTGGTGCCGGCGGTGACGACCGCGATTGGACCAACACCGCGATCTGTTTTATCACGGCGAATGCGTATCAGGTGTGCTGATTCGTGCCACTCGGCGTCTGTGACGACGTTGCGAACTTCGCCGAACGTACCTTCGTCGGTGCGCGTGACCAGAATGTTTGGCGAGCGTTCGGCTAACTTCTCGACGATACCGACGATTTGAGCGCGCGTCTTGCCGCCGCCGAAAACGACCTCCGGAAAGCCGAGGCGGTGGGCACGGGAGTGATCGACGCGGGCGAAGCCGATGTCTTCAAAATGGAGGTTCTTGATGCGTTCGACGGCCTCATTACTCTCGACCTCGCCACGCTTGTGCGCCTCCAGCAGTCGTGCCAGTTCCTTCAAATCCATAATTGTCGCACCAGGGCTGCATTCTAACACTGAAAGGTGTTTTGACAGGATTTGCAGAATGGACAGGATTAAGGACATTTCATGGCCCGTCTTGTTAATTCTGTGCATCCTGTCTAAGATTCACGCAAATGCCCGGTGCAAACAAAGACTGACCCGCCGTGTCGACTGTCATCAAAAACACCCGTTTGACGCTCGAAATGATCAAGATCGAGCACACGCTTTTTGCGCTGCCGTTTGCCTTTCTCGGCGCACTGCTCGCAGCTAACGGTCTGCCGACCTTAAGACAATTTTTGTGGATCGTCGTAGCGATGGTCGGAGCGCGGTCGGCAGCCATGGCTTTTAACCGCATCGCCGACAGAAAAATCGACGCTCGCAACCCGCGCACAGCGACGCGAGCGATACCTGCCGGGTTGTTATCGGTCGGATTCGTTTGGGCCTTCACAATTATTTCAGCGGCTGTTTTTCTACTAGCTGCGGCGATGCTGAACCGGCTGACGTTGTTGCTGGCGCCCGTGGCACTGGCGAGCGTCCTGCTTTACTCTTTCACAAAACGCTGGACTCAGTTTTCGCACGTCGTGCTTGGCTGGTGTCTTTCAATCGCGCCGACGGGTGCATGGATCGCGGTGCGCGGCGAGATCGGGAGCCCGGTACCTTTGTTGTTATCGTTCGTGGTCCTGCTGTGGACTGCCGGCTTCGATATTCTTTACGCTTGCCAGGATTACGATTTCGATCGGCGCGAGGGCTTGCGATCGATTCCTGCACGCATCGGAATCGCGCGCGCACTGTGGACCGCGCGGGCACTACACTTCGCAGCTTTCATCGCGCTGGTGTGGCTATATATTTTTACCGGTCTGGGACCATTGGCCTTCGCCGGAGTGATCGCGACCGGCGCACTGCTGGTTTATCAACATCGTCTCGTCCGCGCTGACGATCTCGGGCGGCTGAACGCCGCGTTCTTTACGACGAACGCTTTTGTCAGCGTCATTCTGCTCGTGACGTTCGGCAGCGCGGTGTTACTGCATAGATAGAAGGTAGTTAAGATGACTTTTTCACACGACTCGAAACTCAACGACATCGCGACTCGCGCGCTCGCTGGAGAACGCCTGTCGTTCGCTGACGGCGTTGCGCTTTACGAAACCAGCGATCTGCCCGCACTCGGCAAACTCGCAGACACGATCAGGCGCAATCGCCACGGCCGCACGACCTATTTCAATGTCAACCGGCACCTGAATCCGACCAACGTCTGCTACGCCGACTGCAAGTTTTGCGGCTTCTTCCGCACGCCACGGCAACCGGACGCCTACACACACAACATCGACGACAGTTTGAAAGTCGCCGCCCAAGCCGTCTCGGAAGGCGCGACCGAGTTGCACATCACCGGCGGACTGAACACAAAACTTCCATTCAGTTACTTCACCGATCTGCTTTCGTCGCTGAAGCGCGAATATCCGCAACTGCACTTGAAAGCCTTTACGATGGTCGAGTTCGATCACTTCGCCCACTTCTACAAAATGGCGGACGAGGAAGTGATCCAAAAACTGATCGAAGCCGGACTGGATTCGTGTCCCGGCGGCGGCGCGGAGATCTTTCGCGAACCAACGCGCTCGATGATCTGCGCGCATAAATGCGACGCTGAACGCTGGCTCGCGTTACAGGGAAAAGTTCACGCCGCGGGTTTGAAAACAAATGCGACCATGCTCTACGGCCACATCGAATCGATCGAAGATCGCGTGGACCACGTGATCCGCCTGCGCGAACAACAGGAAAAATCCGGCGGTTTCCAATGCTTTATCCCGCTCGCTTTTTATCCACCCGACACACAGTTGTCGCATCTGCCCGGACCTTCAGGCGTCGATTCGCTTAAGACGATGGCCGTTTCGCGCCTGTTACTCGACAACTTCGATCACATCAAAGCTTACTGGGTAATGCTCGGCAAACGCCTCGCACAAGTCGCCCTGCACTACGGCGCAAACGACATCGACGGCACGATCACTGAAGGCGGCGAACTGACCACGAGCTATTCAGTCGAAACCAACAACGAAGTCCGTATGACCAAAACGGAACTCATCGGATTAATAGAAGACGCCGGGTTTGAAGCAGTCGAACGAGACACGGTTTACAACCGCGTCGATCGTAGCGACGTTTCCCTGGTCTAACAAGAATCGAAAGAAATGATTACTGACACCGAACGCACCACAATCACACTGGCCCACTCGCCGGACTCCGACGACGCATTCATGTTCTACGGACTGGCGACAAACAAACTCGATACCGGCGGGCTGCACTTCGAACACCTGCTGAAAGACATCCAGACCCTAAACGAAGAAGCGATGCGTGGCACATACGACGTGACCGCTATCAGCTTCCATGCGTATGCCTACATCGCGGACAAGTACGCGTTGCTCCCGCACGGGGCTTCGATTGGCGACAATTACGGTCCGATCGTCGTCTCGCGACATCCAGCGACGCCTGACGACATTCGACGTCTGAAGATCGCCGTGCCCGGAAAGCTGACCAGCGCTTTTCTGGCACTGCGGATATTCAATTCCGAGTTTGAATACGAAGTCGTCCCGTTCGACAAAATTATCAACGCAGTGCAGAGCGGCCAGTGCGACGCCGGCCTTCTGATTCACGAGGGGCAGCTTTTTTACGAGTCGAAGGGACTCCACAAGGTGCTGGACTTGGGCGAGTGGTGGCACAGCCGGCACGGGCTCCCGCTCCCGATGGGCGGAAACGTCATCCGCCGCGACCTCGGCGGGGATTTAGTCAAAAAAATCTCGCGCCTGCTGCGGGCGAGTATCGAATATTCCCTGACCCACCGGGATGACGCACTTCAGTACGCCCTCCAGTTCGCCCGGGACATGGAGCCGGAGCTGGCTGACCGGTTCGTCGGCATGTGGGTCAACGACCTGACGCTCGATTACACCGAGCGGGGACGAGAAGCTGTACGCCTATTGTTGCAGGAAGGCTACGAGAGGGGTGTCATCCCCAACCGAGTCGAAGTAGAATTTGTCTCTGAAGACTAAGTTAACCAGAGGGGTTTGGAACTAAGCTGGGGTGTGCGCGGTGGTTTTTGTGCAACCCCGCCCAGAAGGGGTTACTGGCCACCGCGCACATCATCGGCATCAGACCACGTAAAACCAAGCTCCTCCCAAAGCCTGGTTTATCGCTTAACTCCGTGTAAGCAACGCCGCCGCTCGGCGTCACGTCTGCGCTCCCGCGCCGTAAAGCTCCACGGTGCTAAGACGAGTGCCTGTTGCCGACATGAGGACCTTAGAGAACTTTTTAATTTCAAACTAGCTGAGCCGCGAATCTTCGAGGTCTTTCGGGCTCCAAATTTAGTCAACCGTCCATTGGCTGGACTATAACTTATTCTAGTATGGGGACATTACACTAGATGCAAGGAACTTTGCAACAGGAAAATGGCATTTTACCTCCGGCTCAGGGGATCCCCCTAGAGGAGGCGTTTGTCCCCAAGGCCAATGCCGGCTCCGACGGAAGCCCCGCTGGCAACAGGACTCTTTCCTGTTTGCATCTGAGCACCGGCCCTTCCCCCGGAGCCACGAGGACACCAAATCACTCTCAGTTAGGAAATACAGTTTGGATATGAACGTGCGACGAAACAATTTTTATCTCTTGAATACAGCGCTGGTCCTAATCGCGTTTGTCGTTGTTTGTGTAAGCGGCGTGATGGGCCAGTCGAACGTCGACGGTGCAGCAATAGCCAACCCCGACAAGATCATTCAAACGTTCACTACGAAAGAGACCGAGTTTCGCCGCGCTCTTAATAATTACTCGTTCAAACGCGACGCGCTCATTCAGAGTCTCGGCATGGGCGGCCAGGTGGTAGGCGAGTATCACCGGGTCTCGAATTTCACGTTTGATGATTCGGGAAACCGCTTCGAGAAGATCACGTTCTTTCCGATGCCGTCGATGCCGGAAGTAACCAGCGAGGACATCGACGATCTGGGAGGCATTTCGCCCTTCGCGCTCGAACCTCAGAAGCTCGACAGATACAACATTCGTTATGTCGGCAAAGAGAGGATCGACGAGTTGAACCTCTACATCTTTGACGTGGAACCCAAAGTCATGCCCGATCCGAAGAAGACCAAGGAACGATTGTTTCTCGGTCGTGTCTGGGTTGACGATCAGGATTTTCAGATTGTGAAGACAAAAGGTAAGGGTGTTCCCGAGACCAAGAACAACAAGTATCCAGTCGTTGAAACATATCGCGAGCAGATCGATGGCCGCTACTGGTTTCCAACCTACTCTTACGCTGATGAAGAGTTGGTTTTTGACAACGGCACTACGCTGCACGTGCGTTTGAAAGTTCGCTACACCGACTTCACGCCCGCACGCGCAACACTCAAGGTTACCGAAATCGGCGAGAACGATGCGCCGACAGGAAGCAAGCCTGTTGAATTTGGAGCGCTGAACGCGAAAGCCACTTCACTGCCGAAACCGGCTTACACAGAGGAAATGAAGCGAGTCAAAGCGCGTGGACGCGTTACGGTGCGGGTGGTCGTTGACGAGAATGGCAAAGTGACTTCAGCACAAGCAGTCGATGGACCATTGCCCTTGCGTGCGGCCGCTGAAGAAGCTGCGAGGCAGGCGGCTTTCAGTCCCTTCACTGAAGGCGGCATAGTCGTAAAAGGAACCGGCGTCTTAACCTACGACTTCCCGTAAGCCGAGCTCTTTTGCAATCGAGCCACGGACGTTAGCGATCAACTTGTTGATGTCTTCGTCCGTGGCTACGTCTTTTGTGGGAACCGGCTGCATCATCACCATCTCGATCGTTCCCGCCTTTGCTTCACCAGTTCCCTTGCCCATCAATTCATCCGAATGCTTGATCGCCACCGGCACAACCGGCACACCGGCTTGCCGCGCCATGTAGAAGGCACCCTTCTTGAACGGCAGCAACTCACCCGGTTTCGCGCGCGTGCCTTCGACAAAAACGCCAAACGAAATACCCGAACGAATGCGTTCCGCGGCGGCGTCCGTAGTGCGAATCGCACTCTCGCGATTACTGCGATCGATCGCCATCACGTTGACGAAACCCATTCCGACGCCAAGCACGGGCACTTTCAATAATTCCTTCTTCGCCAGCAATCCGATCCGGCGCCCCGTGAAAAGGAACATAGACGCGGTGTCGAGATAAGAACGATGATTCGCGACGAACACGTAAGGCTGCTTCGGATCGAGTAACTCCAACCCGCGCACGTTCACGCGCACACCACTAAACTGCAACCAAAGCCGCGCGCCCAAGCTCGCCCACGGATAAACCAGATCGTGCTTGTTTACGAGCCACGCAATAAACAAAACTGGCGGCCCGATAACGCCGAGCAATGCGCCCGCCAAAAACAGCGACCACCAATAGTGCAACCGCCGCACGAAACTGCGCGGCCTCGTTGTGCTAGACTCCTCGGCCATAGTTTTGTCGATCGCAGTGGTCTCGTCCATCAGTTCTCGTAAAAGGAAAATCGGATGATTAGTCAACGATCTCTCGTGGCTGCCGTGGCTTTGTTACTGTGTGTCGCCGCATCGTCTCTCGCGCAAAGCCAGGATTACCGCAGACCACCGCTGCAAGCGCCGCCTCCGATTCCGTCGCCCAAATCCGTTCTCGGCTTCAACCCGGGAGACGATCGCACGATCGCCGGCTGGTCGCAGATCACGAACTATTTCGAACGTCTGGACCGCGCTTCCGATCGCGTCGTGGTCCAAACGTTGGGCCAATCGACATTGAAACGGCCATTGATCGTGGCCATCATCAGCGCGCGAGAGAATATACTGGCGCTCGCAAAATACAAAGACATCCAGCGTCAACTCGCAGATCCGCGTTTGGTCACTCAAAGAGGCCAGCGCGAACGTTTGATCGCGGACGGCAAAGTAGTCGTCACCATCTCCTGCTCGATTCACTCAACGGAGATCGTTGCGTCGCAGATGTCGATGCAACTCGCGTATGAACTGGCAACTGCCACCGATCCCGCGACCCGCGAGATTCTCCAAAACACAATCCTGCTTTTAATCCCTTCGCCGAATCCTGACGGTATCGACATCGTCGCCAACTGGTATCGGAAAACTCTCGGCACCGCTTACGAAGGCAAAGAACCACCCGAACTCTATCACCACTACGCCGGACACGACGACAATCGCGACTGGTTCATGTTGAACCTGAAAGAGACCCAACTGATCACTCGTTTGCTGTGGCAAGAGTGGTTTCCGCAGATCGTCTACGACGTACATCAGCAAGGCTCGAACGGTTCACGGTTTTTCATTCCGCCTTTTTACGATCCGCCAAACCCGAACATCTCGCCGGTGTTGCTAAGACAGGTCGGACTCGTGGGACACAAAGTCGCCGCCGATCTGACTGCCGCCGGTTTCAAAGGCATTCTGACAAACGCGCTTTACGACACGTGGTGGCACGGCGGCTTTCGCACCGCGCCGTACTACCACAATTCGATCGGCATACTTTCCGAAGCAGCCAGCGCGCGATTGATGACACCGGCGACAGTCACGACCGAACAGCTCGCTCGCTCCTCAACGCGCGGCATGCGCAACGCAACGGAAGCAGTCACAAACTTTCCCGATCCGTGGCCGGGCGGCACGTGGCGTCCGCGAGAGATCATGGACATGGAGCTGATCTCTTCGCGCGCGATTCTCTCGATGGCGGCGAAATATCGCGATACTTACTTGCAGAACTTTTACGAACTAGGACGAAAGAATCTTGAATCGCCGTCGAAAGGCGATCAGCCGATTGCGTATTTGATTCCGGCGGGACAAGCACGCGACGAAGCAGTCGCCAAACTGATCGCGAGTTTGCTGGGCCAGGGCGTTGAGATCCATCGTCTCGACCGCGAGTTGCACGTCGCGTATGGACCACAAATACTTCAGCGCACAAATGCCGCCAGCGAAAAACTCGGCACGTATCGCACCATCATCGCGGCCAGCGCGATGCAGGAAGTGCCACTCGGCAGTTACATCGTCTTTCTAAACCAACCACAACGTACCAACATCGCCGCGCTTTTCGAGCCGCAGATCTATCCAAACCGGCTGACGGCACAAGGTGAAGCGGAACGGCCATACGACGTTGCCGGTTGGACGCTGCCGTTGCAGATGGGTGTCGACGCGCCTGCCGTCACCGCTATTCGCGAGGCCGAAAACGAAAGACGATTGACGCGTCTCACAAACGCCAACCAGGTCAGATCCGATCTCGCCTTACCGCTCGCGAAAGGTGACGAATCTCCGATCAGAAATCCGGTGAAACAGCCGGTCCGCGTCGGCATCTATCAAGGCTCGACGAGCAACATGGACGAAGGCTGGACGCGCTACATCTTCGACACGTTCAACGTTCCTTATTCGTCAGCACGCGACGCCGACATCCGGCAAGGCGGTCTGCACGCAAAGTTCGACGTGCTGCTCTTTCCGTCACAACGCAGCACCGAGATCGTCGCGGGCAATGTGGCGGGTTCGCTGCCTGTCGAACACACGGGCGGCATCACGGAGCGCGGCGTTGATAATTTGAAAGAGTTTGTCTCAAACGGCGGCACGCTCATCTGTTTCGACGCGGCGTGCGAGTTAGCGATCAAGCAGTTCAACCTGCCCGTGCGCAACGTGCTCGAGGGCGTGAGGTCGTCGGAGTTTTACTGTCCGGGTTCGATCGTCTCACTGGACGTCGATAACAAGAACCCGTTCGCAAATAACTTACCAACCAAATTGCCGGCTTACTTCATCAATAGTTCGGCGTTCACGACGACCAGCGATGGCGTTCGCGTTATTGCCCGGTACGCGAAGGAGAACGTGCTGCTTTCGGGCTGGCTGCTGGGCGAGGACAAGCTGCGCGGCCAGATCGCGATGGCTGAAGTTCCACACGGCAAAGGACGAATCGTGCTGTTTGCGTTTCGGCCGCAGCATCGTGGGCAAGCTTGGGCGACGTTGCCGCTGATTTGGAATGTGTTGTCGAGCGCCGGTGCGAGCAGCTCGGAAGAATAGGGCTTTGAAGAATAGGTCCTATAGGACGTATAGGACCTATAACGGCTTGCGCCGGGTGAGGCCGAGCGCTATTCTTTCTTCGGCTTTCCCCCGCGCGCGTCTCTCTCCATAAACTGCGCCCCAAAAGCACCATCAGGAGCTTACTATGAAAAAGCTGTCTGTTTTCTTATTGCTCCTCTCCCTGCTTTCGACTTCGATCAGCTTTGCCTTTGGACAAGGCCGGCCGAGGCGTGTGGGGAATCAAACGCAGACCTCTACACCGGAACCGCGCACGACAACGTCGGAGCCGCAAACCAGCGCGCCCGCGCCTCCTACCAAAGCACCCGTTCTCGGCGGCGCGAATTACCCAAACAATCGCAAGCCCGAGAACCAGCAGGATCAAACGCCATCCGGTCCGGAAGAGGTTGACGCCGGCGACGTTATCAAGGTGAACACCACGCTGATCACGATTCCCGTCAGCGTGATGGATCGCGATGGGCGCTACGTGCCCAACCTGCTCAAGGACGACTTTCGCATCTGGGAAGACGGCGTCGAACAGGACGTCGCGTTCTTTCAATCAGTCGACAAGCCTTTCTCGGTCGTGCTGATGCTCGACACGAGCCCGTCGACGCAGTTTCGTCTCGAAGATATCCAGGACGCCGCGTTCACGTTCGTGACTCAACTGCGGCCCGACGATCGCGTCATGGTTGTTTCGTTCAACGACGACATCAAGGTCCTGAGCGAGTTCACAACCGATCGTTCGAAACTTCAACGCGCCATTCAAAGAGCAAAGACTGACGACGGCACACGACTCTACGATGCGATCGACATGGTGATGAACCAACACTTGTCGCGTATCCAGGGACGCAAAGCGATCGTGCTGTTCACCGACGGCGTCGATACGACGAGCCGCCGCGCGGACTTCGAGAGCAACTTACTGGACGCGCAGGAGCTCGACGCGTTGATCTATCCGGTTCAGTACGACACGGCGCAAGACATGAACTCCGGCAATTTTCCGTCGTCTGGTCAGATCGATGTTTTCGGAACGATTCTCGGCGGCATCTTCGGCGGCGGACGTGGCGGCATGGGACGCCGTGGTGGTTATCCTCCGCGTGGCGGACGCGGCACATCGCGTGGTGATTACCAACTCGCGGATCAATATCTTCAGGAACTCGCAAACGCGACCGGCGGACGCGAATATCGCGCAGACTCGTTGCAGAACATGACGTATGCGTTCGCGAACGTAGCGGAAGAATTGCGGCGTCAGTACAGCATCGGTTTTTACCCGAAGCGTCCACCGCAGGTAGGCCAACGCCGGCAGATTAAAGTGCGCGCCAAACAACCGAATCTGGCGGTCCGCGCGCGCGAAAGTTACGTCTTCAATCCGTCAGGAGCGTCAGTGGTGAATAACGATCCGGCGCAACCGAATCCACCGGTGCTGAAACGAAATTCGTTCTAAATCTGTGTGATCTGCGGCAAAAACACTGTAAGGATCGCGCCGCCATTTTCATCTCGATTAGCGGCCGACACCGTACCGCCGTGAAGCTCGACGAGGTGGCGCACGATCGCCAGTCCCAATCCCAGTCCGCCATGTTTGCGTGTGCTCGATCCGTCCGCCTGGCTAAACCGCTCGAAGATACGCGGTAGAAAATCCGGCGGCACGCCCGGCCCTGAATCTTCAATGCGAACCTCCGCAAGCGAATCCTGTTGACGTAAATGAACGTCAACCACGCCGCGCGCCGGTGTGAACTTCACCGCGTTCGCGAGCAGATTCCAAAACACCTGCTGCAATCTCTCGACGTCCGCTTTCACGATCACGCCCGGCGCCTCGAAGTGCGTCCGGATCTCGATCTCCTTCGCTTCCGCTGCCGGTCTGATCGCATCGATCGCCGCGTGAATCACGAGCAACAGATCCACCGGCTGCGTGTTGATTCGCAACTTGCCGGTGATGATGCGCGACACGTCGAGCAGGTCTTCGACGATCTGTTTCTGCATCAGCGCGTTTCGCTCGATGATCTCGATCGCGTGCGCCGCGCCGTCCGGATCGAGTTGTCCACCACGCAACAGACGCGACCAGCCGACAACCGCATTCAGCGGCGTTCGCAGCTCGTGAGAAACAGTCGCGAGAAACTCTTCCTTCAACCGGCTCGCTTCCTCTGCTTCTTCACGCGCGTGACTCTCACGGCGCAACAGCTCCGCACGCTCGTTCTCCGCATGCACTGCCGGTGTGACGTCCATCGTCACGCCACGCATCCCAACTGGTCCACCCTCATCACAAACTACGATCGACTGCGCTTCAACCCAAACCTCGTATCCGTCCTTGTGCATCCAGCGGAAACGGCTACTGCCGCCTTTACCCGAAGCAAAGATCGCCGCGGCTTCAGCGGCCGCACGTTCGCGATCGTCAGGATGAACAACCTGTAACCAGAAATTCGGTATCGACAGCCACTCTTCGCGGCTGTAGCCAAGCATCTTTTCAACGTGCGAACTGACGAAGTCGATTCGTTGATTACCCGCGTCGGGTTTTCCCCACGCTTCCCACACCACGCCCGGAACGTGCGCCACGATGTCTTCAATGCGCTGCTGGTGAACCTGTAATTCCGATCCGAGTTTGTCCTTCTCTGCCTCGGCTCTGCGCCGTTCATTCGTGACCGCGCCCACGAGCAGCGTCATCAACGAGCTTGTGCCCACAAACGAGATCAGCAGCAACAACGACACGTTCGCTTTCTGCTGTACGAATGGACCATAACCCTGACTCGCTCCCCACACCGCCAACGCCGCCATTACCACGATCGCCGCCGTCACGATCCGCTGGTCAAACTTCAAGGCCGCCCACAGCAAACACGGCAGACACAAGTACGCGAGCGGATAAGTCTTAACCGGTCCCGGAAACCAGCCGCCAAAGACGATTAGCACGACTATCAACAGCAACAGGAAAAGTGAAACTATCTCCGGCACTGCGCGCGTGTCGATCTTTCCGGGCTTACTCCACGAAAGCAGCAGCGAACCGACGATGAGCGCGCCGAATCCGTCACCCATCCACCACGTCAACCACAGCGACGTAAATCCACTCCGCTGAGCCGTACCGCCGAGATACAAACTCAAATTGCCAATCGTCGCGCTAACGAGTGGCGCTACAACCGCCGCGCAAACAACAAAGCTCATCACTTCGCCAACCGAATCGAGCGTCCCTCGCCAACGCACAACTCGCAACAGCAACCAGTAAGCAACCAGCGCCTGCAACGTGTTGCCAAACGCAATACCAATCGCCGATCCGATCGGAATGTCCGTCAACAAGTTTGCGGCGAGTGCGCCGAGCAAAATGCCGGGCCAGAGTTGTGGTCCAAAGATCAGTAACGAAGCGATCGCGATTCCCGCGGGCGGCCAAACAGGCGTGACGTTTGTGTGCAGTGATGCGAGCGAGAGACCGAGTTCAGCGGCAGCAAAATACACGACTGCCAGAAACAGGTTTAGGCCGATCAGGGGACGAGGTTTTAGTTGCATTGAAGGGCCTACCGCACAAACCCAAGTGACGAGAGTCTAAATCCGAGTTGGTCCGTGAAGCAAAGAGGAGAACCTTTACAGCGCTGGAGCGCGGGCG
>DATELP010000052.1:0-3954 GCA_035276425.1 Pyrinomonadaceae bacterium | reverse complement strand
CAGGAACTCGTCCAACTAAATACTCGCCGCATCCCAGTCAGGGTGTTGCTGCTCGTGTTGCTCGTGGCGGCGGCCGTTTGGTCCTACTACGTGTTTCGCTGGTACGCCGGGAACACGATGGCTGAGTATTTCGACACTTCCGAAAACAACTTACACGTCGCGGAAACCGCTGCATCGCTCGCGCCGGACGATCCTTTGACACGTTGGCGGTTGGCCCAGGGGACGCAGAAAAATCTGCCGTTGGACCAGCAGGGCCAGGCGATCGCGGAGTATGAAAAAGCGGTCAGTCTGTCGCCTAACGATTACCGCTTTTGGATGGCGCTCGGAACGGCCGCGGAACAAGCAGGCGATCGCGCCAAGGCCGAACGGGCTTTGAAACAAGCGGTTGCGCTCGCGCCTGCTTACGCGTATCCGCATTGGTATCTCGGCAATTTACTGTTGCGCAGCGGACGCTACGATGAGGCGTTTACGGAGTTGCGCACTGCGAGTGAAGCCGATCCGGAATTTCAGCCACAACAGTTCAACCTGATTTGGGAGATTTACAGTACCGACCCGGAAGGTTTGAAGAAAGCTGTCGGTGAGAGTTCGCTGGCGAAGTCGAAGTTTGCACTGTATCTGCTGGGCCGGCAAAAGTATGAAGAGGGCTTGCGGTTGTGGGAAAGTCTCAGCGCCGACGATAAGCGAGCGAACAAAGAGACTGCTGACGCTATCGTCAACAGCCTCGTGACGGCGTGGCGCTATCACGACGCGCTGAAAGCCTGGAACGACATCGCGCCGAACGAGAAGCTGCGAGCGGAAGTGGGCCGCGTGTTCGATCCCGGGTTCGAAGAGGCGAACAGCTACGGGCCGGAAGCGATTTTCGGCTGGCAAGTGACGCAGGTGCAGCAGGTACAAGTCGGCATCGATCCGGAGAAAAGCCACAGCGGCATAACCAGTTTGCGGCTCGCGTTTCACGTGCGCTCGAACATCGAAGACATCAACGTCCGGCAACTCGTTCCGGTTGCGCCGAACACTGAATACGATTTCGAATTTTATGTCGCGACCGAAAAGCTTGATACGGGCGGTCCGACGCTGGTGCAGATTGTCGATCCGACGACATCAGGTGTTCTCATTACGTCGCCCGGTGCGCCGGGCGGTACGTCTGATTGGACTCCCGTGGCTTTAACGTTCAAGACCGGTGACAAGACTGAAGCAGTGCTGATCCGAATCGTGCGGCCGTCGTGCGGTACGAAGGAACAGCCGGTTTGCCCGATTTTTGGTTCCGTGTGGTATGACGACTTCAGTATCAAACGAAGAGGTTAGCGTTGCCGTAACTGATCCCGCGCCGCTGGCCGCGACGCAGAGTCAGGAACGAAGCGTCTATCGCATCCGGCACACGCTGCCGAGCAGGTTTGTCTTTCTGGTGATCTGCGTCGCGATTGTGACCTCGGCGCTCGCGTACGGCACCGTGCATTACTGGGCGCTCGCGCTGTTCAACCTCGGCGCGCTGACGGTGCTCATTTTGTGGGTGGCGGACGGTTGGCGTTTGGGTAACGTGCGCATCAGCCGCAATCTGCTTCAGTTGCCGTTGTTGGGCGGCGTGGTTCTGGGGTTGGTCCAGTTGTTGTCGTTCGGTGGAAACACGTTGTCGCTGGATCCCAATTCAACGAAATTGGTGATCGTGCAGTTGTCGACGCTGTTGATTTACTTCGCTGCGACGCTCGTGTTTGTCGATACGCCGCACCGGTTGCACGTGCTGGTGCGGACGATCATGATCTTCGGTTTTCTGCTGGCGATTTTTGGTCTGACGCAGTCGTTCATCAGTCCGACGAAGGTTTACGGAATGCGCGAGCTCAACCAGAGCACGGCGTTTGGTCCGTTTATCAACCGCCACCACTTCGCGGGTTACATGGAGTTGACGATCTCGCTGCCGCTGGGATTGTTGTTGGCGGGTTCGATCGACAAAGAGAAGCGTCTGCTTTATCTGTTTGTTGCCGGGCTGATGGGCGTTGCACTCGTGATGACGAGTTCGCGCGGCGGCATCATCAGTCTTGTTGGTGAGATCGTGTTTCTGGTGATCGTGACGGCGGTCTGGAAAAGCCAGAACGAGCGTGAGCGGCGGCGCGGGAGATCGAACTGGTTGAAAGGCGCGGCGGGGAGAGCAGCGCTGGCGGCGGCGTTGATCGTCGGACTTTTCATGGGCGTGATTTTGTTAGGCGGCGAGTTTTCGTTGAATCGTTTTATCGACAGCGTCAATACGGACGATCCGACGACGGGTCGCTCGCACTTCTGGTCGGTGACGCTCGACATGATCAAGGCGAATCCGGTTGTCGGAACCGGACTCGGCGCTTACGGTGTGATCTACACGCGCTACGACACGCGCAATGGACTGTACCGGCTCGAACAGGCGCACAACGATTATCTTCAGGTGTTTTCAGACGCGGGTGTTGTGGGCGGCGCGCTCGCGTTCGCGTTTGTCGTGATTCTGTTTTATCGCGGTTTTGCGCGGGCCAGGTCGCGCGATGATTTCCGGCGCGGCGTTGCGCTCGCGGCGTTGGGCGGGTGTTTCGCGGTCTTGATTCACAGCTTTTTTGACTTCACGCTGCACACAACCTCGAACGCGCTGCTGTTCCTGGTGCTCGCGGCGCTTGCCACCTTGAATGGACGAGTAGAAGATGCACCACGCCGCCGCCGGCGGCGCAGCTCCGAGACGAGTGCTGAAAGTGCGTGAACTTTGACACATGGTCACTTGAGATTCGACAGCGTAGGTTGGTAGCGGCTTCGCCGCCGGATGTGAGGCAAGGCTATGCCTTGCCGGAGGAATTTGAAAAAGGAGTTTGGGCTTTGCCCCTGGTTCGGGCTCTGCCCAACTCGGCCAAAGGCCGAACGAGGGCCTAGCCCATTTAGTTTTTATTATGGCTCCGGCGGGGCAGAGCCCCGCTTCACATCCGGCGGCAAAGCCGCGCAGATGAAGCTGAAACTGCATGAAAGCTAAACTAACTCCAGCGAACAAAGAGAAGTTGTCGTCGGTTCCGGGTTTGTGCCTGGACGCGGTGCTGCGTCATAAAAAAGCAGACGCGCTGAATCACAAGGCCGACGGCAAGTGGATCAATATGCCGGCGGAAACGTTTGTCGAACGCGTGAAAAACTGCGCGCTCGGTTTGGCGTCGCTCGGCATCCGGCCCGGCGATCGCATCGCACTCCTTTCGGAGAATCGGCCGGAGTGGTCGGTCGTCGACATGGCGATCCTGAGCCTCGGCGCAATCAACGTTCCCATCTACACCACGCAGGCGATCGAGCAGATCGAGTACATCCTTTCCGATTCGGGCGCGAAAGCGATCTTCATTTCCAACCGGCGGCTCTACAAACACGCGCAACCGGCGCTGGCGAAACGTTCGCTGGAACACCTGATCTTTTTCGACGCGGAAGTCGCCGAGATTGTCGAACGGAGCATTTCGTTAGAGCAGATGGAACAGCGCGGCCGGGAGCTCGCCGCACAGCGGCCGGACGCTTTCGACGCCTATCTTCATTCCGTCCGCCCGGAAGATCTCGCGACGATCATTTACACGTCGGGCACGACGGGCGAACCAAAAGGCGTGATGTTGACGCACAACAACTTCATGTCAAACATCGTTTCGATCGGAAACGGATTGCCGATCGGTCCGACTGATGTTGCGTTGTCGGTGTTGCCGTTGTCGCACATCTTCGAACGCGACGGTTTTTACGTCTTTCTCTATTGCGGCGTGTCAGTCTATTACTCCGCGTCGTTCGATCAGGTCGGCGAGAACCTGCGCGAGGTCGCGCCGACGGTGATGACTGCGGTGCCGCGGCTGTTCGAGAAGGTCTATCACCGCATCATCAAAAAAGGCATGGCCGAGACGGGCATGAAGAAGAAGATTTTCATGCAGTCGCTCGAGGTGGGCCAACGTTACGGCGAACGGAAGGACAAAGGAAAGTGGATCTCGCCGCAGTTGG
>DATELP010000051.1:0-12363 GCA_035276425.1 Pyrinomonadaceae bacterium | reverse complement strand
CGCCCGCGCTCCGACTGAGTGACTGACGATATACCGCCATTTGGCGGTGTGCTGTCACGCTGTTGCTCGAATCTAACGGGATTTGCGCTGGATTAGTTCCTCCCACGCTTTGGCAAAGGAGTTGCACTTGGCCGCCGCGGGAAGATACCGTGTTACGAATTACTACATGCAACATCGCCGGAGACGTCGGCCTGGTTATCGAAGGAAAGCTCGCGGGCGCGTGCGTCAGCGAACTGGAGAACTGCTGGCGCCGCGCCGTCGCAGGCGAATCACCGCTGCCGTCGCTGGTTGACCTCACCAACGTGAGTTTCATGGACGCTAATGCAAAACAACTACTCACTCAAATGCGCGAACACGGCATCAAGCTCGTCGCGAACGGTTTGATGTCGAAGTTTTTCATCGACGAGATCGAACGCGGGTAAACACTGATTGCAAAGTATCTACTTAGGCGGTAGCCTCTCACGTCGATGAGACTGCTGCCCCTTGTGCTGCTCCTGGCTATCACGCAGTGTGTTTGCTATTCACAATCCAGCCCGACCGAACAACGGTCCAGCGAGTGGAAGCTTGTTTGGGCTGATGAATTTAATTACGAGGGTTTGCCCGATCGGGAGAAGTGGTCGTATGACGTCGGCGGTCATGGTTGGGGCAACAAGGAGTTGCAGTTCTACACTGACGGGCGGAAAGAGAACGCTCGCGTTGAAAACGGCTCGCTGATCATCGAAGCACGCCGGGACAACTGGCAGGACCACGAATACACCTCGGCTCGACTGGTTTCCAAATCAAAAGGTGATTGGACCTACGGACGTTTCGAAGCCCGCGCGAAACTGCCGACCGGCAAAGGCGCGTGGTCGGCGATATGGATGCTGCCGACGACGCGGAGTTATGGCGAGTGGCCCGCCAGCGGCGAGATCGACATCATGGAACAGGTCGGGTTCGAGCCAAACGTGGTCCATGCTTCGGTACACACTAAGGCGTACTACCACGTAATCAACACGCACAAAACAGCGAAGACCGATGTTTCCAACGCGACGACCGGGTTCAACGTGTACGTCGTTGAATGGACTCCGGAAGAGATTCGTGGCTACATCAACGATCGGCAGTATTTCACTTTCAAAAACGAGCGTCTTACAACTCCTTCCGCCGATTACAAGCAGTGGCCGTTTGACCAGCCGTTTCATTTGCTGCTGAACATCGCCATCGGCGGGACGTGGGGCGGCCAGCAGGGCGTCGATCCGGGCGCTTGGCCGCAACGGATGGAGATCGATTACGTCCGCGTTTTTAGCCACAGATCTGTGGCTCAACTTCAATAAGACGAGGAACCTTCGCATGTCAAAACACCTGCTCGCAGTGCTTGTCCTGTGTTTCTCCGTAAGCCTTCTAGCTGCCCAAACTCCCGCAAGCGGAGACGATCTCAACAGCATTTTCAAAGCAGTGAAATGGCGTTCGATTGGTCCGTTTCGCGGCGGACGCTCCAATTGCGGCACCGGCGTTGTCGGCGATCCGAAGACCTATTACATGGGCACGACCGGAGGCGGTCTCTGGAAAACCGACGACATGGGAATGAGTTGGCGAAACATCTCCGACGGATTTTTCAAAACGGGTTCTGTCGGCGCGATCGCCGTCGCGGAGAGCGATCCAAACGTGGTTTACGTCGGCATGGGCGAGCACGCGGTGCGCGGTGTGATGACGCATCACGGCGATGGCGTCTACAAATCAACCGACGCCGGAAAAACGTGGAAGCGCGTCGGTCTCGAATTGTCGCAGCACATCTCGCGCATCATCGTTCATCCGAAAGATCCGAACACCGTGTGGGTCGCCGCGCAGGGCGCTTTGTACAGCCAGTCGAAGCAGCGCGGCGTGTTCAAGTCTGTCGACGGCGGCGCGACGTGGAAGAACGTTTTGTTTGTCGACGAGAAGACCGGCGCGTCAGAACTGTCGATGGACATGACGAACCCGCGCATCTTGTACGCGGCGATGTGGGAACATGGCCGGTTGCCGTGGAAAGTGATCAGCGGCGGACCGGGCAGCGGTCTTTACAAGTCAACCGACAGCGGCGAGACGTGGACGCGTTTGAAAGACGGTTTGCCTGACGAACTCGGCAAGATGTCGATTGCCGTGAGCCGTTCGAATCCAGAAAAAGTTTACGCGCTGATCGAGAGCGATTCCGACAAAGAAGCCGGTGGCTTGTTTGTGTCTACGAATGCCGGTAAGAATTGGAGCCGCATCACGAACGATCACCGCCTGGTCCAACGCGCGTGGTATTACATCGAGATCTTCATCGATCCGAAAGACGAAAACACGGTTTACGTTTTGAGTGCGTCAGCACTGCGTTCGGCTGACGGCGGTAAGACGTGGGACACACTCGGCGGCACGCACGGCGACTTTCACGACCTTTGGATCAATCCGGACAATCCCGCCAACATGATCATCTCCAACGACGGCGGCTCCGCGATCACGTTCAACGGCGGAAAGATCTGGAGCACGCAGAGCAACATGCCGACCGCACAGTTTTACCGGATCAATGTCGACAACCAGTTTCCGTATCGAATTTACGCAGGACAACAGGACAACTCGTCTGTTTCAATCGAGAGCCGCGCGCTGGCTAGTGGCGGGATTGACACCTCAAACTGGACTTATTCAGCGGGCGGCGAGAGTGCGTTTCTCGCTTTTAATCCTGACGATCCGAAGTACGTGATGGGCGGCAGTTATCAGGGAACGATCGAAGTGCTTGATGTGAAAGCGAGTGCGAGCACGCAGGTGATGGCGGCGCCGATTCAGTATCTCGGCATGGACGCGAAGGACATCAAGTATCGTTACAACTGGAACGCGCCGATCATCTGGAGCAAGCACGAACCGAACGTTTTTTATCACGGCTCGCAGTATCTGTTGAAGACGACCGACATGGGTCGTACGTGGAAAGAAATCTCGCCTGACCTCACACGCAATGAAAAAGAGAAACAGGGCAAAGGCGGTGGTCCATACACGAACGAAGCCGTCGGCGCGGAAAACTACGGCACGCTCGCTTACGTAATGGAGTCGCCGCTGGAAAAAGGCGTGATCTACACGGGCAGCGATGACGGATTTGTTTACGTCACGCGCGACGGTGGCGCGAACTGGAAAAACGTGACGCCGAAAGGTCTCGCCGAGTGTTTGGTCAATGCGATCGAAGTCTCGCCGCACGATAAAGCGACGGTTTACATCGCGACCACGCGCTACAAGTTCAACGACCACACGCCCGGACTTTACAAGAGCACGGATTACGGAAACTCCTGGACGCGGATCGACAACGGCATTCCGCGTAATGCGTTCACGCGCGTCGTACGTGAGGACGACGTGCGTCGCGATCTGCTGTTTGCGGGTACGGAGCTCGGCGTTTTCATCTCGTGGAACGGCGGGAAGGATTGGTCGCCGTTTCAGTTAAATCTGCCGATCACGCCGATTACTGACTTGCGCGTTCACAAAGGAAACCTGATCGCCGCGACGTCGGGAAGATCGTTCTGGATTCTCGACGACTTGGGTTTAGTTCGACAGTACAAAGGCAACGCCAACACGTTTGCGCTTTACCGGCCGGACAATGCCTACCTCGTCAACGGCGGCAGTGAGTTGGACCAGACGAGCGATGAGTTTGATGGGTCAAACACGTTCCGAGGTGTGAATCCCGCGACGGGCGTGGTTGTTTATTACCAACTGCCCGAGCTCAAGAAAGACGACGAGATCACGATGGAGATCAAGGACTCCGCGGGTAACGTCGTGCGTAGTTTCACGTCGAAAGCCGACGAGAAGTTTATTCGCTACGACTCTGGTCCACGACCTAATCCGACGCTAACGAAAACGAAAGGACTGAACCGGTTCGTTTGGGACATGCGTTATGCGTCGATGGTCGGTGTTCCGCACGTGCGGATCGAAGGCGGTTTTAACGGCCACAAAGCGATACCCGGCAAGTACAACATTACTTTGAAAACGCCGGCCCAGACGCTCACGACCGACGCCGAGATTGTCGCGAACCCGCTTTATCCGACCGACGCCGCGACGTACGCGGAATACAACCGCACGATGTCGGGCATGGAAGCGGAGTTATCGAACATGCACCGTCTCGTGAACAGCCTGTTTGAAAAGCAGAAACAGTTGGAGACGTTGCTGAGTTCGCTTCCGGCGGGTGAGAAGTTTGCGGCGATCAAGCGAGACGGTGAAGCGCTGGTGAAGAAGATGAAGGCGTGGGACGAGGACATGGTCCAGCGTAAGTCGAAGGCTTACGACGACGTGGAAAACTTCCCGAACAAGTTCACCGCGAATTATCTGTTCATGATCAACGCGACCGAGAGCGACATTCCGCGAGTGAATCAGCCTTCGCTGGATCGCCTGCGCGAGCTAAACGCGCAGTGGGCCACGTTGAAAGCTCGCCACGATGAGATTGTTAACCGCGACCTGCCGGCGCTCAATAAGAAGTTGTACGACGCCGGAGTCGGACCCATTTGGGCCACGGATTAACACGGATAGAACACGGATCTATTCGCTTCGCAGCGCAACGATTGGGTTGACGCGTGTTGCTCGGCGTGCCGGGAGAAGGCACGCCAGCAACGCTACGGCCAGCAACACAATCGAAACGCCCGCGAACGTCAGCGGGTCTTTTGGTGAAACTCCGTAAAGCAAACCTGCGATCACGCGCGACAACGCAAACGCGCCTACCAAACCAATCGCTAGTCCAATCAACGTCATCGTCATTCCCTGCCGGATCACCAGCCGCAGCACGTCGGCTCGTTTGGCGCCGAGCGCCATGCGAATACCGATCTCGTGAGTTCGCCAGCTAACCGAATAACTCATCACACCGTAAAGCCCGACAGCCGCGAGGACGAGTGCGACACTCGCAAAGATTCCGAGCAGAAACATGTTGAAACGTCGCGGCGCGACTGAAGTGCCTAACAGTTCTTCGAGAGTTTGGGCGCGCCAGATGATCTGGTTTGAATCGAATGCTTTTATCTCAGCGCGCGCGGCCGGCGTGAGTTGTGAAGCATCGCGAGCGTCGGTGCGAATTAACAGGTTCAGGCGACGCTCCGGTTCCTGCAAATGAGAAAGATAGAGTTCGGGTTCGACAGCCACATCGAGACCGTTGCGTTTGACGTCCGCAACGACGCCGACGATCTCGCGCGCCGTCTTGTCAGATCCATCAAACACGATTCGCCGGCCGATCGGATCTTCGTTTGGAAAGTAACGCTTAACGAAAGCATCGCTGACCACGAGCACTGACGGCGAATTTGGCGCGTCCTGATTTGTGAAAACCCGGCCGCGCTCCAACGCAATGTTCATCGTTCGGAAGTAATCCGTGCCGATGATGGTGTAATCAGCGGTGGGTTCTTCTCCCGGTTTGTTCGGCGCGCGTCCCTCGATCTGAAAACTCAACTCGACGTCCATATCCGTCAGCGGAACGTTGCTCGTTACGGAAACATCGCGCACCCCCGGAAGCGTTTTCATTCTTCCGATCAGTTGTTCGAACGCGGCCGAGCGCTGCTCGTTTGTGGTGTACTTCGTTCTGCTCAACGGAATGTCCAGCGCGAGCACGCCGCGCGGATCGAAGCCCGCGTCGGTTCGTAATAAACGCCAGAAGCTATTAATCAAAAGTCCCGCGCCAACGAGCAGCATCAACGACAATGCGACTTCTGACACGATCAATGCGCTGCGCACGCGATTGCGTCCGCCGTGCGATAGACCACGGCCGTCCTGTTTGAGTGTGTTGCCGGGATCGGGTCGTGAGGCTTGCAGCGCCGGAACGAGTCCGAACAACACGCCCGTCAACATCGAAACGAGAAACGTAAAGAACAGCACGTAGCGATCGAGGCTGACTTCGTGGAGACGCGGCACGTCGGCTGGTCCATAGGCGACGAGCAGCTTGATTCCCCAGCTCGCGAGCAACAGCCCGAGAACACCGCCAGCCAGTGACAACAACAAACTCTCGGTAAGCAATTGCGAGATGATGCGCCTGCGACTCGCGCCGAGCGCCATGCGAATCGCGACTTCTTTTTGTCGCGCCGCGGCGCGCGCCAGCAAAAGGTTCGCGACGTTTGCACATGCAATCAACAGCACCAATCCAACCGCGCCGAGCATCACTAACAGTGCGCCGCGATACTCGCGGGTGAGGTCTTCGTGCATCGACACCGCGTTAAACATCACGTTGGTGTTTGACTTCGGGTATTGCTGTTCGATCTGTCGCGAAAGCAGATCGAGATCGGCTTTGGTCTGTTCGACAGTCACGCCCGGTTTCATCCGGCCGATCACCGAAAGAAAGTGGTTTGCACGTTCTTCGCGAGCTTCCTTAGTCAGCCAACTCGCCGAAAGGAGCGGCTCCCAATAATCTTGCGGATCGTCGCTGATCGGATACTTAAAATTCGCCGGTAGAACGCCCACGACCGTCGTTTTTCCGCCCAGATTGACTTCGCGCCCGATGATGTTTGGATCGCCGCCGTAGCGCCGCTGCCAGAGTGAATAACTGAGAACGATGACCTGCGACGCGCCGGGCTTGTCTTCGTCACGAGTGAAGACGCGTCCGAGCACCGGCTTCGCGTGCAACAGCGGAAAGTAGTCGGCAGACACCGCGGCGCCGATCAAACGCTCAGGCTCGCCGCCTTCGGTAGCGATCGTGCCGCTGCGTTGATAAGTCGCGACGTACTCGAGCGTCTTCGACTGCTGCTGGACGTCGACAAAGTCGGGGACTGAAAATGAGCCGCGGCCATCGAGTGCTTGATTGCGCGCCTCGCTGGCGAGCATCACGAGTTGTTGCGGCTGCTCGTAAGGAAGCGGTTGCAGCAGGACCTTGTTGACAACAGAGAAGATCGCGGTGTTCGCGCCGATGCCGAGTGCGATGGCTATGACCGCGACGATCGTCAGGCTCGGCCGCTTCAGCAGCATTCGCAGCGAGTAGATAAGGTTTTTCCAAAGCGCATCCATTCAGCCATCCTCCCCTTAATCAATGCCGATAACCATCAGCGCGGCGTCGTCGCGAAACGTGTTGCCGCAGAACTCTCCTACGGCTTCGAAAACAATCTCTTTCAGATCTTCGGCGCTTTCGTTTCGGTAATCGCACAACAACTCCAGCAATCGCTCCTCGCCAAACTGCTCGCCGCTTTGGTCCACCGCTTCAGTCAGCCCATCGGTGAAAAGCAACAGCCGGTCGCCATGGTCCAACGTGATTTCTTCTTCCGTGAAGAGCGCGTTTGGAAATGCGCCGAGAACGCTTCCGCCCGCTTCGAGTCGAACACACTGGCCATCGTGACGGACCAGCAGCGGCGGATTGTGACCGGCGTTTGTGAACGTCAACCTGCGCTCGGGAATATTCACGACCGCGTAGAACGCCGTGACGAACTTGTGCAACGGAATGTTTGCGTAGAGCAGATCGTTGAGACGCGTGCTCACGTCCGCGGGCGAGAGATGATCGGAAGCCAGCGACTTCAACGCCGCCTGAAAATTCGACATCAACAACGCCGCCGGCAATCCCTTGCCAACAACATCCGCCACGCACACTGCTGCATGCTCGTCGTCGATGTTGAAAGCGGCGATGTAGTCGCCACCGACGGTTGTGGCCGGTTGCCATTTCGCGGCGACCTGCAGACCTGTGATTTCCGACGTTGTGTTTGCGAGTAAGTTCTCCTGTAGTTCGCGTGCTTCGATCAACTCGCGTTTGAATCGCGCCTCGGTTTTTCGTGTTTCCGCGAGGCGATGCTGAACGTTTCTGCGCGCGCGTGCATGACGGACTTGCTTGTGCATCGTTTGCAACAGGCGCGAGTTGTCCCACGGCTTCTGCACAAAATCACCAACGCCGCGACGCATCGCTTCGACGGCGAGATCGACCGTGGCCCAACCGGTCATGACTACGATCGGAAGCGCCGGATCGAGCGCGTGAATTCGCGAGATGAGATCGATGCCTTCGCGCCCGCTGGTGGTGTCGCGCGCGTAGTTGAGATCCATCAGGACCACGTCGAATTGCGAACGCTCGATCGCCGCGAGCAGTGCGGCCGGTGATGAGACGGTCTCCAACTCGTGGCCATCGTTCGCGAGCAGGAGACGCAGAGCGGTGAGGATGTCTGCGTCATCATCAGCGATCAGCGTGCGTGGGGGTTGAGGGTTCGGGATTAGGGGAACGGGTGTGGATGTAGTGTGCAGGGATATCACGGGAGTTCACCACTATTTGAAATTAGTCGACCTCGATACGAGATTTCGTACCGCTTGTAGAACAGCGCGCTACGGACGATGCAGCCGTCGTGCCGTTATGTTTTGCGGGTTAAATCGAGGAAAGCACGATGTGGAGGTGGGATTTTGATTTCAGAAGTGAGACCGGACGATCCCATTTTCGGCAAAGCGGCTGCTCGATGCGGCGAGCAGCCGCCCATGCACGAAGGGCATTACGCCTTGCTGCGACGCCGTTTCTTGAGATACAGACCTGCGAGTCCACTACCAAGCAGGAGCATGCTCATCGGTTCGGGAACCGCGGCGGTTTCGTACTGGAACACGATGCCGTTGTTCCAGAAGTGGCAGTCAGGGTCAAAACCGAAAGCGATGTTGTTCCCTGCACTGATGTAGGCTGCGAGCGCAGCGAGCTGCGCCGCGTTGAACGTGTAAGTAAAGTCTTGCGCAACGTAGGTACCCGGGCCTGCGAAGTACGCGCTGGCGCCCTGGCCCACCATGTTGAAGCCACGTGAAAAGAGAAACGTGTTGTTAGTGCCGCCCGGCCCAAGCGTGTTGGCGCCGATGAAGTAGTCGTCGATGCTGGCCGCCGGGACGGGATCCCCGGTTTCATCGATCACACTTGCGACTTGGTTGTTGCCGTTGAAGCCGGCGTTGGCACTGTTGAGCAGGCGAACAAACAGCATGTTCGGGTTTGTGTCCCAGTTGGCAATGCCTTTGAAAGTGATTTTCGCGCTGATGATGGTCTTACCAGCGAGACTCGGAATGTTGTTTATTTGCCAGGTGTACGCGCGGTGGTGGTCCAGGTCGAACTGCTTGTTGCCACCTGCGTAATCGGTTTCGTTTCGGTTATCGGTTGCACCATTGTTATTGGCAGCGGTTGTGGGCGCGACAAAAGTCAGGGTATCAGCGAGTGCTGACGCCGGGAACGCCAACAGGGCAAGCGCTGCCACTGCAAAGAGCAATTTTCTCACGGCAAAATCTCCTAGGTTCTGAGAGGGTTTTACTGCTAACCAGGGAGCCGCACCGTCCCTACGGAATTGATCGGAAGCTCGACGGGTGGAAGGTCATTCCCGCGGTCGTTTATTAGGACTGGCGACCTATGAGCTGTAGTGTTCGTTGCTTATCAGCAACTGCTGGGCCAACAAGCTAATGGTCCTAAAACTTAGGAAATGTCTAATAGGGCGGAGTTCGAATTTCTTGTTCTCAGATATTTCAGGTCCAGCATTTGGACAACGAACGGTGATAGTACAGCAGTCCGGAGCGCGGGCGGCTCGCCCGCAATTCGTCGGTTGCGTATTGCATGGCCCACTGCGGGCGAGCCGCCCGCGCTCCGTACCGACAAATGCGACCTGACAAATTTGCGCGTCAATGTCTATAATGCTCACCTTGCTCGCCCAGATTACATCGGTCTAGTTCCCTAAACATTGTCGACCACAACTTACGATCGCTCGCAAACGATTGCAGGCACTTCTACAATTCCCGGTCCGACCGGAAATCGCTTCTTCGGCTCGCTCGTAAACGAAAGCCGCCGCAACCCGTTGAACTTCATGTTGCGTCTCGCGCACACCTACGGTGACGTGTGCAGTTTCCGCGTTGGTCTGGAACACGTCTTTTTTGTAAATCATCCTGACTACGTGCGCGACGTTCTCGTCAATCACTATGACAACTTCCTCAAAGGCAGAGGAAGACAACGTTCCCGGCGTTTCCTCGGCGAAGGTGTACTGCTGAGCGAAGGCGATAAGCACCGCAGTCAGCGCCGCCTCGCCCAACCGGCCTTTCATCGTGGGCGCATTGCGGCTTATGCCGACGTGATGGGCGAGTACAGCGAACGCATGACTTCGCAGTGGCGCGACGGACAAGTGCTGGACATCTGGCCGCACATGGTGAAGTTGACGCTCGGTATCGTCGGCAAGACTTTGTTTGACGCCGACGTCGAATCGGAGAGTGACAGCGTTGGACGAGCGATGAGCGCAGCGGTGTCGCGCTATCGAGCCTACAAGTTGCCGATGGCCAAGCTGCTAGAACGCATGCCGTTGCCGCGCATGATCCGTTTCCACAAGGGCAAAGAACGCCTGCGGCGCGTCGTGTTCGATCTGATCGAGGAGCGACGGCGCAGCGGAAGAGATCACGGCGACCTGCTTTCAATGCTGCTGCTCATGGAAGATGAAGAAAATGGGCGGCGGCGGATGACGTTTGAAGAGATCTGGGACGAAGCGTTGACGTTCTTCATCGCCGGCTACGACACGGTCGCGACCGCGATGATGTGGACATGGTATCTGCTGTCGCAGCATCCGGAGGTGGAGGCGCGGCTACACGCGGAAGTTGATGAAGTGCTCGCGGCGGGTGGTCCAGCCAGGCTCGACGATCTGCCTCGACTGAGTTACACCGAAAAAGTGTTTTCAGAGTCAATGCGTCTTTATCCACCGACGTGGCGTCTTGTGCGCAGGGCGATCCGCGACTTTCCGATTGGTGAACACGTTATTCCGGCGGGATCGCTCGTGGTGGTTTGTCAGTACGCAATGCACCGAAACCCGCGCTACTATCCCGATCCCGAAACATTCGATCCAGAACGTTTCACTACTGAAGCCAAAGCCGCACGGCCGCGCTTCTCGTATTTTCCGTTCGGAGGTGGACCACGGCATTGTATGGGCGAACCGTTCGCGATGCTGGAAGGCGTGATTCTGCTGGCGTCGATTGCGCGTCGCTGGCGTCTGCGCCTCGTTGACGGTCACAACGTTGAAGTGCGCGCGGAACACCTGCTGCGCGCAAAAGACGGCATGATGATGAGGTTGGAGAAGCGTTAGCTCTTTTTGCTTCGCGCGACAGCTCCGCGTGCGACTGCGCGCACGAGTTTGCCGATGCCCGGTGTCTTTCTTAGCTGCTCTGCAAAGCGAAGCGTGGTTGAGTTGAAGATGGCCGCGCGCTGTTGGGAGAAACTCAATGTGATGTTGCGCACGTGTGCGGCGGCAGCGCGTCCTTCACTTTCGCGATCGGGTGGCGTTGCGGCGTATTCCGAGATCACTTCCTCATACAGCTCGAGCAATTTGTTGACAGCAACGTCGCGGCTCGCGCTGGCGCGCACTCGCTGCGAGACCTCTGTTGCGTCTTCGGGGTTGTATTCATCTAGCGCCTGCTCGATGGCGCGGCCAAAGTCTTCCGGCGAGAGTTGCGGACTCATCAAGCGAATGCCAAAGCCATCAGCACGCAGCCGATCGAGATCGTGTGTCTTCACCATCGGGCCCAAGCGACGCCACCAATAGACAACAACCGCGGCGCCGATTGCAGCGGCTTCAAGTGCCGCGCGTCCTTTGGCGAAAACGACGTCGTAGTTTCGCAGTGTTTCTTCCGGGTGGGCGCAAACGTTGCCGACTCCCGCGCCGTAAACGTCGAGCGTCAAACCGCATCGTGCGCATGCTTCTTTTGCGGCCCGCAAATGTTCGTTGTCCTTTGTGTGATTGCACAAGATTGCGGCACGGCGCGGGCGGGCCGGAAGCGGCGCGCGCGGAGTGAACCGTTCGAGATCGACGAACTGACAAATGACGTGTACTCGCTCTTCAGCGACGCCACACTCCCAAACGAGTTTGTCGTAGCACTGATCGTCAACCGTCGCGTAGCGCAAGATTCGCGGAAAGCGCGGCGGACAGTCTTCGGGAAAGTACCAGTCGTGGCAAAAGTAAAGTGCGGGTGTGCTTTGGAAGTGCAGGAGAGCAGTTAAAGTCTCATTTACATGCTGACCATGAATGACGTCCGGTGGGGTTGAGAGTTGCGAGAGGTCGTCGATTACCGGAATGGTTTCTTTCCGTATCTCAGCCGCGAGCGCGCCGAGCCGCGGACTGTAGATGAACGGACGGTGTCCCGCTCTCATCAACCCGCGCGCAATATCCCGAACGAACAACTCCGTTCCCGTCCACCCCTCAACCCGCAGGTTAGTGATCAAGATTCGCAGCCCGCTCATCAGAGTCGATCGTTCAATCCTTCAAGTTGTGGGAAATTTGGTGGAGCCGAGGGGGATCGAACCCCTGACCTCATGACTGCCAGTCATGCGCTCTCCCAGCTGAGCTACGGCCCCAATCCGTGTGGGATATTGGTCGAAAACCAACTGATGCAGACTACCTAGCGTTTGGCATTGAGTCAAGCAACGACATAAATGATTGCCTATTCGGAGCGCGGGCGGCTCGCCCGCAGCTT
>DATELP010000050.1:0-6711 GCA_035276425.1 Pyrinomonadaceae bacterium | reverse complement strand
CGCCCGCGCTCCGGTAATGTGAGCGCGCTGAAGATCTAAGTTAGGCGATATGCAGTTGAGTGAGTCACAGCTAAGAGAAGTGTCGGCAGCTTCGTTCGCGTCTGCTTCGGTTGCGTGCGCGCCTGCGGCTGTCGCACTCGTCGATTGGAGCGAGCTGCTCGAAGACTATCTCGACAACATCGGGGTTACGTTCGAATGGTTTCGTGACGAGATGACCGGCGGCTGGATGTTCGGCTACATCGAAGCGCTACGCCGAGTGGGCGTGCGCGTCGTGCTCTTCTGCGTGTCGGCACGTGTCACTAAGACCACGCACTTCACGCACGCTCCGACCGGCGCGGACCTGTGCGTGCTCCCGGCTTCGCGCGCGTATCGCGCACTTCGCCGCCGTGTGCTCAACCCTTATGCCGACTCGCTGGAAGCAGCGGTCGGTATGGTCCAAGGGCGAATTCGCCGCGCGTGGTGGTCTACTGCACGAGAACTCATGCCGTATCTTTCGACGCCCATCGTCGCACTCGCGCGCGAGTTACGGCGTCAACGTTGCGACACGCTCCTCGTGCAGGACTACGAACACGCACGCTTCGACATGTGTCTGTTGCTCGGACGTTTGACTGGCCGCCGTGTCTACGCAACGTTTCAGGGCGGTGACGTTTCGCACCGGCGACTCGAACGCGCATTGCGGCGCGTCGCCGTACAGAGTGCTGACGGATTGTTCGTTGGTGCTGGAAGCGAGACTGCACGCCTACGCGAACAATACGGCTTGACGAACGAGAAGATCGCGCACGTCTTCAACCCACTCGATCTGACAGAGTGGCAACCAGGCGATCGCATAGCGTCGCGGCGCGAACTCGGTTTGCCGCAAGGCGCGCGTGTTGTGGTTTGGCACGGCCGCGTGGATTTTCGACGCAAGGGTCTCGACGTGCTACTCGACGCGTGGCAAAGCATCTGTAGCGAACGGCCGGACAAAGATCTGCGTTTGGTGCTCGTCGGCACGGGCAACGACGCCGCGGAGTTGCGCGCGAGCATAGAAGGCAAATGTGGTGTCGTTTGGGTTGATGAATACGTTCGCGATCGCGGGCGGTTGCAGACCTACCTGCACGCGGCAGATCTTTACGCGTTTCCGTCGCGTCATGAAGGGTTCGCGGTCGCGCCGTTGGAAGCGATGGCGTCGGGACTGCCGGTCGTTGCCGCGGACGCACCCGGCGTCAGCGATCTACTCGAAGGTGGAGAAACGTCGGGTGGGATAGTTGTGCCGCGCGCGGACGCGACAGCCTTCGCGAACGCGCTCGGGCGATTGATCGACGACGAAGACTTGTGTCGCGCGTTGGGCCATCGTGCCCGCGCGCGTGTTGAGAAAAGTTTCGCACTCGAAGCAGTGGGCGCGCGCCTGAAAGAGGTTTTAACTAAGGAATCGAAAACTTGAACCGCCTGACTGCACAACAGAAAGTCTTCGGCCTGGGTCTCAGCAAGACAGGCACGTCAAGCTTGACCGAGGCGCTGAATCTGCTCGGCCTACGCACCGTGCATTATCCGCACGACGCGCAGACGCTGCGCGAGCTGCGCGCCGGTCATTATCGACTCTCGCTGCTCGACGAGTTTCAGGGCGTCACCGACATCCCGGTTGCTCCGTTTTACGCGGAGTTGGACCACGCGTTCCCGGGCAGCAAATTCATTCTCACGGTTCGCGAAAAGGAAGCGTGGCTGCGCTCGTGCGAGGTTCACTGGCGGTTGCTGATGCAGTGGTGGGAAAACTTTCCCGAGTTCAAGATCTTCCACGAGTTCGCCAGTACGTGGACGTACGGCGCCGTCGAGTACAGCCGCGAACGTTTCTCACTGGCCTACGACACACACGTGGCGAACGTCAGCGCTTATTTCACGGATCGGCCGGACGATCTGCTCGTGATGGACATCTGCGCGGGTGAAAGTTGGGAAAAACTCTGTCCATTCCTCGGCTTGAACCAGCCACACGCGCCGTTTCCACACGCGAACGAGTGGATGCACCTGTTGCTCGAAGCGGCCGGTGACGTTTCACGGACGATTCCCGAAGGTGAGACCTTCGTTCTCGTCGACGAACAGGGTTTCGGTAACGACTTCGCGCGTGGACGGCGCGCACTTCCTTTCATGGAACGCGAAGGCGTTTACTGGGGCGCGCCGCTTGACGGTGCGACGGCCGTCGGCGAGTTGGAACGGATGCGGCGCGATCACGGGGCGAGCTACATCGCTTTCGGCTGGCCCGCCTTCTGGTGGTTGGACCACTACAACGAACTACACGATCATCTGCGGTCAAACTACGACTGCATTTTGGAAAACAAACGTCTCGTTATCTTCGACTTGAACAACTGAGAACACATTATGGCGTTCAAAGAAACTCCTCATCCTCAGGCCATTACCGGGTTGCTTGATTTCAGTAAGGGAATCGCGATCGTGTGGGTCATGCTGGTGCATGCGATACACGGGTGGTTCGGTTGGCAAGGCGTACACGTCTTCATCGTGCTCGGCGGTTTCGCGCTGACCTACGCGTGTCTGAACAGGGACAACCAATTGACGTGGCGGCAATGGTTTCAGCGTCGCGCCGCGCGCATTCTTCCGGCTTACTGGATCGTGGCGATCGCGGGCTTCCTGGTGCTTTGGCTCGTCGCGGTGCTCGTGCCGAATGTGAAGCGGCCATTCGATCTTTCCGACGCGCTGTTGCGGTTGCTTGCCGATCTGACGCTGCTGCGAAACTTCTCTTACAAGACGATGCTTGCGGATCCGAATTCGGCGCTTTGGTTCATTCCACTGATCGCCGGCTTCTATCTGATCTTTCCGTGGCTCTACTCGTCGCTCGCGAAGCAGCGATCGATCAAGGGCTGGCTGAAGATCTTGTTGGTAGCGGCAGCGATCGAAGTCGTCTATCGCGCAGCCGCGCTCTACTGGCTCGACGGAATGCCGATGGGCTACGGCCATGGCGTACTCACGTTTCTCAGTCGACCTGACAAAGCTCTGGACAACATCTCCGATACTTTTCCGTTTCAACTGTGGGCTCCGTTTGGTCTTGCGCCCAGCCGTCTTGGTGAATTCGTGTTCGGGATGGTCGGTGCGTTTATGTTGCACCAACACCAATCACGGTTCACCCGGCTACTGCTTAGCTGGCGCGGCGCGTTGTGCGGTGTTGTCATCTGGATCGCTGGCAACGCTTTACTCTTCACGAACCGTTGGACGTGGGCATTCGCCGATTTGCTGATCGCCGCCGGTGTTGTGGTGTGGCTGATCAAGTTGGCGGCAGTTGTGCAGCACCTGCTGCCGAGGCTCTTTAGAGCAATCAGCGGCATTGGTGTGTGGTCCTACTATCTGTTCTTAACGCATCTGCTGTTCGGATACGCGCACGCGAATCTCTTCATATTGTGGGCAGGCAAACCGGTGTTGATTGCTTTGATGGCGGTGCTGACGCTCGTCGCGATTTTTGGTTCGAGCTGGTTGTTGTTGCGACTCGATCGCTCTGGTCTACCGAAACGATTGTTCAGCATGGGTGTTGGTCGCAGGCAGGATGCGACAGTAAGTGCAGTGGAGCCGGCGCAACCGGTTATTTAGTCAAAGGGTCAAAGGTAAACGATCAAGGAGTAGGGATATGTTGCGTCCGAAGCCTCTCTTTATCATGGGCAACAAGCGTTCCGGCACTACGTTAGTCACGGATTTGCTTAATTCTCACCCGAACGTTTTCGTGTCGCACGAAGCGGACATCGCGTGGATTCTTTATCAGGCGAGGAACGGCAGGCCGGCTCACTTTGAGACGCATCGTTTGGATAGCAGGCTCATGCTGGATTCAACATTGAAGAGCTGCCGGCGAGTACTGAAACAGTCGCTGAGCAACGAGCCGGGTAACACCGAAATCGTCGAGGCGTTCTACCGTTGCCAGACTCGCCTCATGCAGCAGTATCTGAGACCGTCGCTGAAGCAGCGACTCAAGCGTATCGCGAAGATCGTAGGTAAGCGGCCCACGCTCGGGCGAGTGTTGCGTGCAATGAAACAGAATCCCGAACTGCTTCACAAAAACGACCTCGCATGGATCGGCGACAAGAAACACGCGCAACATCTCGACCCGGAGGTGCGCCAGTTTCTTCAGCAGCAATTTCCGGAAGCGCGTTACATTCACGTGCTGAGGCACCCGCGGAGTGTCGTGGCGAGCACAGTTGAGGCGGCCCGGACGTGGAGCGAGACGCCGGAGTATTTCAAGGGCGTCACCGAACAGATTCTCGAGCAGTGGGCCATTCACGAAGAGTGGGTTCTGCAAGCGAAGGAACGCGAGGCGAGTCCGATCCTGACGGTGAGACTTGAGGATCTGTGGTCCGAGCCGATCAGGATCATGACTAACGTTCTGAATTTTCTCGACCTGAATATGAGCGATGGTTTTGCGGATCTGGTCAAGCAGATTGTCTATCCTAAAGACCCGAACCTCAAGTACGCCTCGTTCCCGCTTCCCGATGTGCCGAGAGCGCGACGAATCATGGAGATTTACGGTTACTCTGAAGCTGCACGCGCCGCTGGTCAGTAAGCACAGCTTTGACAGAATTGACAAGACAGAAAAGGAAAATGATTGATGAGTTCTAACGAACAGACGGATATTTTAATCAAACCATACGGCGAGAAACTCGTGAACCTTCTCGTCTCCGAAGACGAGCGCGAAGACGTGCATGTCAAAGCCGCCTCACTGCCTCGCATTCAACTTTCGGCGCGCAGCGTCTGCGATCTCGAACTGCTCGCTACCGGCGGCTTCTCGCCGCTGAGCAGTTTCATGAATCGAGCTGATTACGATCGCGTGCTCGAAGAGATGCGCCTCAGTTCGGGTGCGCTGTTTCCGCTGCCCATCACGTTGACTGTAAAGAAGGATGCGAGTGTCGCGCTCGATAGTGAGTTGGCTCTCGCCGACCAACACAACAACGTGCTCGCCGTGATGCATGTCGAAGAAATTTTCGAGTTTGACGCAGAGCGCGAGGCGCGTCTTGCTTACGGCACGAACGATCTGCGTCACCCGCTGGTCGCTGAAATGAACTCGTGGGGCGAGTTGTGTATCTCCGGACAACTCCGCGTGTTGCAACTGCCGCGTTACTACGACTTCCGCGCGCTGCGGCTCACGCCCGTTGAGGTGCGTGAACGGCTCGCATCGCTCGGTCTCACGAACGTCGTCGCGTTTCAGACGCGCAATCCGCTGCACCGTGCGCACGAAGAGTTAACTGCGCGCGCCGCACGCGAAATCGACGGTGCGCTGTTGCTTCACCCGGTGGTTGGTCTAACGAAGCCGGGTGACATAGACCACTTCACTCGCGTCAGGTCGTACCGCGTACTCGCCGAGCGTTACTACGATCCCCAGCGCATGATGCTTGCACTACTGCCGTTGGCAATGCGCATGGCTGGACCACGTGAGGCGCTCTGGCACGCCATCATCCGCCGCAACTTCGGCGCGAACCATCTGATCGTCGGACGCGATCACGCGAGCCCCGGCCGCGACTCGAAGGATCGCCCGTTCTATGGTCCATACGATGCACAGGAACTCGTCGCGCAGCACAGCGATGAGATCGGCGTTAAGCCAATGCCGTTTTCGGAGTTGCTCTACATTCCCGAAGAGGATCGTTACGAGGAGACGACCCGCATTCCCGAAGGAAAGCGCACGGCTTCGATCTCCGGAACTGAAGTGCGTGAAAACTATTTGCAACGCGGGCGCGCGCTGCCGGGTTGGTTTACGAGACCGGAGGTCGCGTCGATCCTCGCGGAAGCACATCCGCCGCGTCACCAGCAGGGATTCTGTCTCTGGTTCACCGGACTGTCTGGTGCAGGGAAGTCGACGACCGCGGAAATTCTGACCACGCGATTGCTCGAACACGGGCGTCAGGTGACGGTGTTGGACGGCGACGTCGTGCGCACGCACCTGTCGAAGGGCCTCGGCTTCTCGAAGGAAGATCGCGACACGAACATCAGGCGCATCGGCTTTGTTGCCGCCGAGATCGCGCGACACGGCGGCGGTGTGATTGGCGCGGCCGTCAGTCCTTATCGCGCTACTCGCAACGAGTGCCGCGCGATGGTTGGCACGGATCGCTTTATCGAAATCTTCGTCGACGCGCCGCTCGACGTTTGTGAAGAACGTGACGTGAAAGGCATGTACCGTCTGGCGCGTGAAGGCAAGATCAAGAACTTCACGGGCATCGACGATCCTTACGAGCCGCCGCACAACCCCGAACTCGTTATCGACACGGTTGCACGCTCGGCCGAGGAGAACGCTGAACTCATTCTCGCTTACCTTGTCGAACAGGGCTTTGTGCTTCCGTCAACTTCGAGTCTGGAGGAGACGGCGAATGAATATGCAGTGACAGCGGCGAAGAACAGTTAAGTCGGACACGGCTTTGCCGCAAGGTCCTTCTCATTCACACCGGCTTCAGCCCGGTGTAAAAACATTCACGTTGTCGAGAAACCGTTTCAACGGTTTTCCCGGCAGAACACCGAAACCGTTGAAACGGTTTCTGCTGTTGTGTTCAGTTCTGACACCGGGCTAAAGCCCGGTGTGAATGAGAAGGACTTTGAGGCCAAAGCCATCGAACACAGCGTCGGACCTCGAAAGGAAACTCACATGAAGAGAACCCACTTGTCTCACTGGTTGGTCGGTTTGCTACTCCTTTCACTGACAGTGCCGATCACCAACTCGCTGCGAGCAGTCAAAGCGCAGGGTGGTCCAACCTGGACGCC
>DATELP010000049.1:0-2467 GCA_035276425.1 Pyrinomonadaceae bacterium | reverse complement strand
TGCGGCGTCGTATTCTGGCGGCTCGGAAACGGTTGTTGCAGATCGAGATCGATAACTACGTTGGACCAGTCGAAATCAAGCGATCGTTGCAGGCGATCGTTACCGGCGAACAGCAAACGGGACAAGCGAAACGCGAACTCGTTGAAGCAAATCTCCGTTTGGTGGTGTCGATCGCGAAGAAGTACACGAATCGCGGCCTTCAGTTTTTAGACCTGATTCAGGAAGGCAATATCGGGTTGATGAAGGCCGTGGACAAGTTTGAATGGCGGCGTGGGTACAAGTTTTCTACGTATGCAACGTGGTGGATCCGGCAGGCGATCACGCGCGCGATTGCCGATCAGGCGCGGACGATTCGCATTCCGGTGCATATGATCGAAACAATTAATAAGTTGATCCGGACTTCGCGTTCGTTGGTCCAGGAACTCGGGCGCGAACCGACGAGTGAAGAGATCGCGCGGAAGATGGATATTCCGGTTTCGAAAGTGCGCAAGGTGTTGAAGATTGCGCAGGAACCGATCTCGTTGGAGACGCCGATCGGCGAGGAAGAAGATTCGCACCTCGGCGATTTCATTGAGGACAAGTCGATACTGAATCCGGCGGATGCGGTTGTGGCGTCAAACCTGCGCGAGATTACGGATGAGGTGTTGGCTACGCTCACGCCGCGCGAAGAGAAAGTGATCAAGATGAGATTCGGGCTTGGAACGACCGGGTCGGAACACACGCTCGAAGAGGTTGGTCAACACTTTGCCGTCACACGGGAAAGAATCAGGCAAATCGAGGCGAAAGCTCTCCGCAAACTCCGCCACCCCTCACGCTCGCGAAAACTCAAAGCATTCCTCGACGGCGCCCCACGCTAGACCCTGGACCACAAAAAGGCACAAGAAGCACAAAAGGCACAAGAGGGACAAACAGTTCCAGGAAAAACCATTCCTACTTCTTTGTTCTTGTGCCTTTTGTGCTTCTTGTGCCTTTTTGTGGCCCAAGTATAGATACTATTTACTGAAATCGAGGAAGGCGGTGCTCTTCACAGTCTTATCAAACTCGTAGTTGTACGTATACCCGGGGAACTCGATCGGCCTCACGTACTGAACCCTGACTTCAATGCGGCTGTCGCGTTTGACAGAACTCACTACCGCATCCGCCGGGACGCTGTAGTCATTAAAATTCTTCATCAACTGCTCCGCGACCCACTCAGGTTTCTTACCCTCCGCCGAAGCAACGTCCACGTAGTGTTGCATCAAGTCGCCAAAGGTGTGCGCGCTGAAGGCCACCGGAACGTAGAGATACCCGGCGTAAGCACTCGTGACGAGTATCACCATAAAGACAAGGAACTTCAGATTAGCGCTGCCGCGTTCAGTTGATCTTCGCGTTTGCATTAATGAGCACCTCGGGTGCGGCCCTGCAATCCGGCCCGCAACGACTGACGCAAAACTTTCGCACCGATGAGCCCACCGTCGACGATCTTCGGCAGGCCCACCCTTTCAAGCAACACCCACTTGATCCGGCCACCAACGCTTTTCTTATCGTGCTGTAGCGCGCGAATGATTTGCTCAACGTCGAGCCGATCCGCGCGCGGCAGTGGCCCGCAAAGCGCAACGGCCTCACGCAACAACTGCAAGTCACCCGAGTCGAGGAGACCCAGGTTTCGCGAGAGTTCTCCGGCAACTAACATTCCATAACCGACCGCTTCGCCATGACGGAACACGCGGTAGTTGGTTACCGCTTCTAGCGCGTGCGCTGTCGTGTGGCCGAAATTCAGAATGCGACGTGACTTCGCGTCGGTTCGCGTCGTCGATTCGCGCTCATCGTTCGCCACGATCGACGCCTTGAAAGCGCAGTTCGCAGCGATCAACTCTTCAAAATCCCTTTCCAAAAGAAACTCCCGCTCACGAGCGACTTCTTCCAAACAATTGACCGTTTTACTAAACAGCCTGTGGTTAGCAATCACTGCCTGCTTCACCATCTCGCAAAACCCGGACACCAGTTCGCGTGGCGGCAACGACATGAGCGTCTCAGTGTCGATAAAAACTGCCACTGGTTGATGAAAAGCGCCCACGAGATTCTTGCCGGTCGGCAGGTTGATGCCGGTTTTTCCGCCAACTGAGGAATCAATTTGGGCAAGCAACGTGGTCGGCACCTGGACGACCGAGATACCGCGCAGGTAAACGGCAGCGGCAAATCCTGCGAGGTCTCCAACCACGCCCCCACCCAACGCGAGCACGAGATCGTTTCTCTCAAAACCGCTTTCGCTGAGGAATTTCACTGCATTTTCAAGGATCGCGAACGACTTGTAACGCTCGCCTTCGGGCATCAACCACTCGAAAGTCTTGCAGCCCGCACGCTTGAAACTCCGCACCACCTCGCGGCCGTAGAGCGCAAAAACTCGCTTGTTTGAGATTATCCCGACGCGTTGCGGTTGGTTAAGCAGCGCCGGCGAGAGTAGTTGACCAATGTCCGTCCGAATGCC
>DATELP010000048.1:0-14520 GCA_035276425.1 Pyrinomonadaceae bacterium | reverse complement strand
AATCCTTGATCTGCGCGTTCGTCAAACCAACACAGCCGTGTGAAGCAAACTTTCCGATCCTCGCCGGCGACTTTCCACCGTGAATCAGCGACGGCAAACCGATCGGGATCTTGATTGGTCCAAGCGGATTGTCTTTGCTGCCGGGTTCGATCGTCTCGCCTGGTGTCGCGTTTTTCATCTTCGCGACCCACGGCGAATCGGGCGGCGTCCACGACGGATTGAAAATCACTGTTTGAGCTTTGCGTAGACCGAGTGGCAAGGGAAACTCGGGATAGCCGATGCCGACTTTGTACGACTTCACCAGCGATCCATCCTGAAAAAGATCCATGCGAAAAGCCGGGATGTTGACGACAACGCGGGTGTCGGTTGGCACAGCGTTCGGACCTTTTAACATCGTGACGCCGTTTGCGCTCGCGCCTTCAGCCGTAGGATCGCCCTTGGCCCAATACTCGTTTGCCAGTGCCGCTACTTGTTCGGCTTTTGCATCGCCGAGGATGGACCGCAGTTGTTCCGCGGTGCGCGTTGGTGCGTCAGTGTCCGTGCCGTCAGTTTCTTCAGCGCCTCCTTCCACGTTCGCTTCGCGGAGACGATTGAGCTCGCTCTGTGACGCGCGTTTGAGCGATTCGATCTGCTCGGCGGAAAGATTCGCTTTGTCTTTGAGCTGGCGCACGAAGGCGTTTTCCGCGAGCAGTGCGTCGAGCAGCGGCATCGTTACCTGGACCGACGCTTGTGTCGCTGCGGGGGAAGCACTCGGCGACGGCGAAGGTGACGTCGTTGTGATCACCGGCAAATTGGCGTTGGAGTTGGAATTGGTTTGCTCGGTTGTGCAGGCGATTCCCAACGGCAACGTGGCGATGAGACTGAAGAGCAATAAGCGTGGCAGCAAGCGCATAGTTGGAGTTCCTTCTTTCGTGATCATCTGTGGGGAGATGATTAGTCCTCGGGGTTACAGGAGCAACGAGCGTTCCCTCATTGAGACACGTCTTTTTCCACATAGAACGGCTGAGGAAGGAAGGTTCTGCACGATTAGCGGACAGCGTGTGAAGCGTTTCTCTCTTGTACTTTTGTGGCTTTTACTGGCGCAGGAGCGGGTAGGGATTGATGTTCGTGCCTTCCCAGTAACGCTTCGGATCGGACACAACGGCGATCGAAAAGTGCAGGTGGTAGTTACCGGCGCCGGCGTTGCCGGTGTCGCCGACGTAAGCGATCACATCGCCCTGTCGCACTTGTTTCCCTTCAGTTAGACCATCGGCGTAACGTGCGAGGTGCGCGTAGTAGAAGATCAATTTTTGATCGGCGCTGACCTGGTAGATGGTGGTTCCGCCGAGTTCGCTTTGCCACAGCTTTTGAATTTGTCCGTCAGCGGCTGCGAGGACAGGCGTTTCTGATGGGGCCATGATGTCGATCGCGTCGTGCGTCCGGCCTTCTGAACGGCTCGCTGTGAAGGTGTCGATCAGTTGGTCAGGTTTGATACCAGCAACTGGAATGATGAGTGGCTTTGTATGGGTAACAGGTTGGACCACGGATGACACGGACGGAACGGATGACACGGATTCGACGGATGGAGAGGGAACACGACCTGTTCCGAGCCACAGGAGCGCAACGAATCCAATCAACAACACCAGAAATAATACTTGCAACCGGTTCATCACCGGTTTGACTAACAACTAACGTTCCAAACCGAGCGGGAGAAGCGGACGCGGCGTGGTTCCGCCGAAAAACCAGCTTGCGCCGACGCGCAGGCGGTGGTGCCATGTTGGTAGTCGAGACGTGTAAAGTGCGAAGCGCGCCTGGCGTGCGAGTGCGCCGCCGAATGCTTTGCCGCCGGTGAGCACTGCTGCGCGTTCAGTACCGAGACTGATTGCTTCACCAAGCTCTTCGAAATGTTTCGTACGCAGCTCTTTGCCTTCGAGAAACGCCTTGGCGTTGTGACCAACTATAGCCCCTTCCTGAAACGCGAGTTGGGCCGTGCCGTGCAGTGTCGGCGCCGCGTCGGGATAATAAGCAATGTCGCCGAGTGCGAAGACGTTGTCGTGTTGCGTGAGTTGGAACGTTGGCTTAATGGTGATTAGGCCGCGTTTGTTCTTTTCGACGTCGAGACGTTCGACCAGAGGGTTCATGCGCACGCCGCCGAGCCAGACCACGCAGGCAGTGTGTACGTGTTCCTGCTTGCCGTCGTGTTCAAATGTTAGACCATCGCTGGTGACGTTCACCACGCGCGTGAACGTGTGTACTTCGACGTCCGATTGACGCAGTGCATCGTCGACGAGTTCGCGAATCTCGTCGCCCATGCCGGGCACGACTCGGTCGCCCATCTCGAGCAGCATGACGCGCGGCTGGCCGTGCAGTGCGCGGCGCTTGAACGCGTCTTTCAGCAGGTCGGCCATTTTGGTCGAGAGTTCGCAGCCGCTGGCGCCCGCGCCGACGAGTGCAACCGTGAGCTCGCGCCGCACGTCCTGTGGCGGCATCTCTGGCGGAATGCGATCGAGCGCGTTGACCATTAAGGTACGCAGTGCATCGGCGTGTTCGATCTTGCGGAAGGGAAGCGAAAACTCTTCAGCGCCCGGAACGCCGGCGTAGTTCGTCACGCCGCCGACTGCGAGTACGAGGGCGTCGTAGGGAAGCGATTCATTGTTTTCGAGTAGGACGGTCTGCGCGTCGAAATCGACGTTGACGGCAGCGGTCTTGACCAGCCGGACGTTGTTGTCGAGTAGTTCGTCGTAACGCGGGCCGATGTGCCAGGCTTCGACTTCGCCGCTGAAATACTCGTAGAGCATGGGCGTAAAAACGAAGTGATCTGAGTCGACAATCAGGGTGACGTCCGCGGAGCCGGCCAGTTCGAGAGCAGTGAAGAGACCCCCAAACCCGCCTCCGATAATCACGATCCGGGCTTTTGTTGGCATGCGAGGCATAGTAAACCTGTGCCACGAAAAGGCACAACAAGAGGAGCCACAAAAAGGCACAAGAAGCACAAAAAGCACAAGAAGGTTTGCTGCAAGAACGGATTCTTTTCTCTCTGCCCGCTTTATGCTTCTTGTGCCTCTGGTGCTTTTTGTGCCTCTTTGCGGCTCGCTTTGTGGCGCCCTTTTGTGCTTCTGAACGCGGTGTGTTAAATTGAACCCGCTTTTTAAGTTTAGCGGTTACCGCTTTTAGCGGGGTTTACTGCGGTCGAGGAGGGCCATTTCAGCAAGTGGCGTTAGCAAAAGAAACGAAAGAGAAAATTGTGTCTGACTTCCGTACCCACGAATCCGACACCGGTTCGCCTCAGGTGCAGGTTGCACTTCTGAGCCAGAGAATTTTGGACCTGACCGAGCATTTCAAGACGCACAAGAAGGATAATCATTCGCGGCGCGGCCTGCTGAAAATGGTCTCGCAGCGACGGAGTCTGCTTGATTATCTGAAGCGTACGGACATTGAACGCTATCACGAAATCGTGAATCGTCTGGGCCTGCGCCGGTAGCAGATTCAAAGGAACCAAGAGCGAGAGATCTTCGAGTCTCTTTATCAAGCCCACGTCTTTCGAAGAGCTTGCGACAGTGCCGAACGTGACGGCGATTGACTGTAAACAAGCAGACGTGTACGGCCAGCTTAGAGCAAAAAGGCGGCATGAGCTTCACGGTTTATGAGGCTCGTGCCGCCTTTGTAGTTTGCCAATCCGCTTCACGTTGGCGGCCGATAGAAAGAACTTCCCAAGCCCCAGTGCTTGCCCGAACGAAAACAGCGGGTGGATGAGACGCCCGCGACCTGAACCTGTTTCAGGTGTGAATGTCCCAAGGAGACGAACAAGATGCCAGAAAAGAAATACTTGAAAGAATCAATTAAACTCGGCGACAAGGATTTAACCGTCGAAACCGGTAAGGTCGCCAAACAAGCGGACGGATCGGTAATTATCCGTTACGGCGACACGATGTTGTTGGTAGCCGCCGTTAGTGCCCCCACACCACGCGAAGGTGTTGATTTTTTCCCGCTTACTGTTGAATACCGCGAATCAAATTACGCGGCCGGCCGAATCCCCGGCAATTATTTTCGGCGCGAAGGCCGCCCGAATGAAAAAGAGGTTTTGACCAGCCGCCTTATCGACCGCCCCTGCCGCCCACTCTTCGTTGAAGGTTTTAAAAACGAAACTCAGGTTATCGCCAGCGTTATCTCAGCCGATCCGGACAACAATCCGGACGTGATCGCGATCACGGGCGCGTCGTGTGCGCTTTACCTTTCGGATATTCCGTTCCTGAACCCGATCGCGGGCGTCAGGATCGGATTGATCGAAGGCCGCTACATTATTAACCCGACTTACGACGAAGTGCGCGAGTCGCGTTTGAATCTGGTCGTGGCCGGAACTGAAGAAGCGATCGTGATGGTCGAAGCCGGAGCGAGTGAAGTTTCGGAAGAGATCATGGTCGAAGCACTGATGCTCGCGCACAAAGAAATCAATCGCTTGTGCCGCTGGCAACGTGAGCTTTACAAAGCGCTGGAGATCACGAAGCGCGAAGTTACTCCCGTCGTTCACGACGAAGAGATGTCGCGAGAAATTACTGAGAAGTACAGCGAACAGCTTCGCACGGCGCTCGACACCGGAGCGCAGGACAAGCGCAGCAGTTACGCTGCGGTCGATGCGTTGAAGAAAGAAGTGATCGAGTCGTATCCGGAAGATCAGCCTGAGAAGCGACATATGGCGAAACTGATCTTCGATCATCTCAAGGAAACAGTCTTCCGCGACGACATTCTGAACAAACGGCGCCGTCCGGATGGCCGCAGGTTCTCGGAGATCCGTCCGATCACCTCGGAAGTCGGTTGGCTGCCGCGGGTTCACGGTTCGGCGTTGTTCACACGCGGTGAGACGCAAGCGCTCGTTTCAACCACGCTCGGAACGAAAGAAGACGAGCAGTTCGTCGACGATCTCGAAAAAGGTGAAGTGCGGCGAAAATTCCTGCTGCACTACAACTTCCCGCAGTATTCAGTCGGTGAAGTCGGCCGCTTTGGATCGTCGAGCCGGCGTGAGATCGGACACGGCGCTTTGGCGCGTCGCGCGCTGGAAACCGTGTTGCCGGAAGATAATGAATTCCCGTACACGATCCGCGTCGTTTCCGAAATCACCGAGTCGAATGGTTCCTCGTCGATGGCGTCGGTTTGCGGTGGAACACTCTCGATGATGGATGCGGGCGTTCCGCTCAAAGCGCCGGTAGCCGGTGTGGCGATGGGACTCGTGATGGAAGGCAACAAGTACGCGATCCTGACCGACATCGCAGGCGCCGAAGATCACTACGGCGACATGGATTTCAAAGTCGCAGGCACGCGCAACGGCATCACGGCGTTGCAGATGGATATCAAGATCGCCGGCATCAACGCGCAGATCATGGCTGAAGCGCTCGAGCAGGCGAAGAAAGGCCGTCTCTACATTCTCGGCGCGATGGAGAAGACGCTCGCCGAACCGCGAGCGGAGATCTCCGCGCACGCACCGCGCATCATTCAGATCAAGATCAACCCGGACAAGATTCGCGACGTGATTGGACCAGGCGGTAAAGTCATTCGTTCACTCGTCGAGGAAACCGGCGCGAAGATCGATGTGTCTGACGACGGCACGATCTCGATCGCTACGGCGAGTGGCGAAGCCGCTGACGCTGCTGTTAATCGCATTCGCGGTTTGACGGCTGAAGCCGAAGTGGGCCAAACGTACCTCGGCACTGTTTCGCGAATCGTCGACTTCGGCGCGTTCGTCGAGATCTTCCCGGGCACGGATGGTCTATTGCACATCTCGGAGATCGCCGATCGACGCGTGAAGGACGTTCGCGACGAACTCAAAGAAGGACAGCAGATCCTGGTGAAGTGCATCGGCCGCGAAGGTAACAAGATCAAGCTTTCGCGTAAAGCGGTCCTGCGCGACGAGAATCGTAAAGCGGAAGCCGCGAGTCAGAGCGAGGCCGAGTAGTTCTGGTCCACTCTGCAAGCGGGTCTGTTATGAGTTCAAGCTTCAGCTTGTCTGTTTTATGCCACCTAAAGGCTGAACTCCAAACGCGAGGTCCAATAGCCCACTAGGTCCGACTGATGTTACGTTCGTCCAGCTTTTAGAACCAAAGTCTGAAGGCTGGACGGATTTTTGTGTGCTGGTCCAATAATTGGGCAGTTTCCCGCATGTTGCGAACGGCCTTTGATTTGCAGCGTGCAGAGCACCTCGGAGTGTCATATGTGCGGGCGCAGGCAGTTTCTGCGTAAGTCCATCCGTGCCGTTTTATATCCCTTCGAGTCATATCCTACGAGCCAAGGTAGCCCGGACGCGTCGATAGAAAAGTTAACTTCAGTGCTGGAGTCTGTGGCTGATTAGTACTCTTTCTGTATCAACCAGTATGAACTTGCATACCCCCAAAGGCCCCAGAGACTCTCCCAGACGTTGGCGCGCCGTCCGTGCGTATACCGCGATCGCACTAATCGTGTTTCTTTTTACTGCCGGGACCGCTCAGGCCGATTCAGTCAGGATCGATAAGGTGGTCCAAACGCTGAGCCGTTATCAAGGTCCAGCAGATCTCCGGCTCAGCGCCACGCAGGATCCAGCTCCCGGTCAAAAAACATCGACGCCAACAAATGGACCACGCACCGATAGTCCAGTTACTCCTGCTTCCGGCGAAACTGCGAAACCCGACGCTGGTCTCCCGATAGTCAATGACCCGCCGAAGCTCGGAGTCGAAATCATCGAAGAAGCGGAAGTCGAAGGCACCATCTGCGATTGTGGCGAGATACTTATTCCCGACGGCGGCTTTCCGAAATGGCCATTATTGTTTTTGGCCGCCGTGCCGCTGGTCTTCATCAACGAGTGTGACGACTGCGACGAGAATCCGATTACACAGCCGACGCCAACTCCACCAACACCAACTCCGACCCCGACACCAACTCCCGAACCGGCGTCGTTGCTGCTGTTTGGTACGGGCCTACTGGCAGTGGGAGCAGGTTTGAGACGGCGACGGAGGAATAAAAACTCGTGAACTTCACTCTGAAAAACTTCAAGTTTGTGTTCGCCGTTTTGCTGGCCTTGTTGTTTATCGGCGCCACTCCCGCGTCTGATGTTTTCGCCAAAAGCAAGAAAGCCAAGTACGGCACGCTCAAGCTTATGACTACGCCCGGCGGTCTGTTGGTAACGATCGATGGGCTACCGCACGGCGAATCGTTAACTGAATATCGGTCGTTTGAACTCGAACCAGGCACCCACAATATCGTCGTCAAACTGCCGAACGGAAATCTTTGGACACGTGAAATCGAAGTGCCCGCGGGACGTATCAAGTGCGTGGTGGTGAATTATCGCCCGTTGCCACCGCCACCGAAGTCGCCGTGCCCGTACCCGGTGAACGTTTCTGCACCGAAGACTGTCGGTGAAGGTGAGATCATTACCTACGCAGCCGATGTTACCTATGGTGGTACAAACGGCTTGCGCTATAACTGGACCATCAGCCCCGCAACCGCACGCATCATGAGTGGCGCAGGTTCGCCCACCATCACGGTCGACTCGACCGGCCTCGGTGGTCAGCGCATCATCGCCACTCTGGCAGTCGACGACGGTTCGAAAGATCCATCGTGCGCGCAAACCATGCAGGCGGTTTCGATGGTTGCCGCGGAAGAGAAGAAGATTCTCGTAGCGCGTGAGTTTGACGAGTGCAACAACTGCACGTTCGACGATCAAAAAGCGCGTTTGGATAACCTCGCGGTGGAGTTGCAAAACGATCCGACGATGATCGGTTACATCATCGCGTATGGCGGCCGCACCAGTCCGATCGGACAGGTTGAAATGCTGATGACGCGCGCTCGCAATTACATGACTAACGAGCGAGCAATCGATGCTTCGCGTCTCGTGATCGTCAATGGTGGTTTCCGTGAGGGCGACAGCGTTGAACTGTGGCTCGTGCCGCGCGGCGCCGCGACACCACGTGCAACGCCGACGGTTCAGGCCGGTGAAGTGAAACCAACTGGCGCTACACGCCGTCGACGCGGTTGAAACTCAATCAATCCTGAGTACAATGGGGTCGCCCTGCAAAAGGCGACCCCTTGTTGTTTTGGTCTTCCCCGTTTGCCCCCTGACACAAGTTGAATCAGAGGAGGATACCGTCATGGCTGAAGAAGGCGGCGGAGGCGGCAGTACGGGCATAGTCGCAGTGCTGGTCATTTTTGTGATCATAGTGCTGGTGGCGCTTTATGTTTTTAGAGGGCGTATATTCGGAGGCAATGGAAGACAAGACATCGACGTGAACATTACAGTACCGAGTAAGTAATAGATCGATTCTCGCTGGCGCACCGAAGACGCAAGGGCACGCACCTTTGCGTCTTTGCGCCTTCGCGGGATATATATGTTTCAAACTATGTCTGCACCAAACATCGACACGATTGTTTCACTCGCCAAGCGGCGCGGTTTCGTTTTCCCCTCGTCTGAGATCTATGGCGGCCTCGGCAGCGCCTGGGACTATGGTCCACTCGGCGTGGAACTCATCAACAACATCAAGCAATCGTGGTGGCGTTGGCTGGTCTACGAGCGCGACGACATTGAAGGGGTCGATTCTTCGATCATTCTCAACCGGTTGGTTTGGAAATACTCGGGACACGAAGCGACGTTCAACGATTCGCTGGTTGATTGCCGCAAGTGTAATAGCCGCTTTCGCCCTGACAAGATCGATATGAACAGCGGCTGTCCTGCGTGCGGCGCTCACGATTGGACCGAACCTCGGCCTTTCAACACGATGCTGCAAACCCGATTGGGTGCGGTTGTCGAAGACGATCCCAGTGCGTTGGCGTATCTGCGTCCGGAGACAGCGCAAGGCATCTTCATCAACTTTCTCAACGTGCAGACCACGATGAGACGCAAGTTGCCGTTTGGTATTGCGCAGGTTGGTAAGTCGTTTCGTAATGAAGTGACGCCGGGCAATTTCATTCTGCGTACGCGCGAGTTTGAGCAGATGGAGATGGAGTATTTCGTCAAGCCCGACGCGGAGCATCGGCAGTTAGTTGACTACTGGGTCGAGCAGTATCTGGAGTGGTTCAACAGCCTGGGAATTAACCGTGAAAACTTGTTCTTGTATGAAGTGCCCGAGGACGAGTTAGCGCATTACTCCAAACGGACGGTGGACATCATGTATCGGTACTTTCCTGAACGCGAGAAACCGTGGGAAGAACTGATGGGTATCGCCTGGCGCACCGATTTCGATTTGAGTATTCACTCGAAGAACCGCCTCGATGCGGAGGGTAAACGGCTCAATCCGGACTCGACGGAAGACCTTTCGTATTTTGACGAAGCGGCGAAGCAGCGTTTCTATCCGCACGTGATCGAGCCCGCGGCGGGTGTGAATCGTACGGTGCTCGCGGTGTTGATGGATGCTTATTCGGAGCGGACTAACGACAAGGGGGAGACGCGCGTGATTCTGAAGCTCACGCCGCAACTCGCTCCGATCAAAGCGGCGATATTGCCGCTGGCGAAGAACAAGCCCGAGATTGTTGGCATGGCGAAAGCGATCAAGCGTTCGTTGCAACCGGTGCTGCGTGCTGTTTACGACGACACCGGTGGCATCGGAAAGCTTTACGCGCGGCAGGATGAAATCGGAACGCCGATGTGCGTGACTGTGGACCACCAGTCGCTCGAAGACGAAGCGGTTACGGTGCGCGACCGCGACACGTGGGAACAGGAGCGAGTGAAAGTCACTGAGCTCGCGGAGTATTTGCAACGGCGTTTGAAAGCAGCGGCGCCGGTGATGCCTGTAGCCGATACGCCGAGTTTGGACATTTAGGTTTTTATGCCGATAGTTAAGAAACGAAATCTGCAAACTGAGACTCGCCTGCTGCTGGAATCTGACGAGCCGGTGGAGTTGCCGCCGGCTGAGATCGACGACAAGGCGGTGTTGGTCCAGTTTGAGCAGTTCAAGCCTTACATTCCTGAATTGCTTGACGCGTTGCGCGCTGGAACCGTTGCCGAACCGGTGCCTGTAATGCTCGATGGTTCGACGTTTGCGATTCACGGCGAGACACGGACGTTTTGGGTGAAGCTGTGGCACGCTGCGGGAACCGAGCTCACGCGGATCGATCGCGCTCAAGTGATTAGCTGTTTGCCTTCCACGCGTGGTGTTCAGATCCTCGTCGAAGAACCCGAAACCGAAGATGAAGAATAGGTCCTTAGGACCTTGTAGGACGTATCGGACCTATGCTTAGCGCTCAACCTCCAGAGAAGGTCATTCTGCTTTCGCAAGCGGTTCGCGATGCGGGCGGACGTGCGCTGCTCGTGGGCGGTTGTGTGCGCGATGAGTTGATGGGCGTGCAGCCGAAGGATTGGGACCTCGAAGTTTATGGTGTTGAACCGGAACGATTGCGTGAGATTCTCGATCAGTTTGGACCAGTCAACGTTGTCGGCGAAGCGTTTACCGTTTATAAGCTCGGGCATGATCTGGACGTTTCGATGCCGCGCCGCGAGCGCAAATCAGGACGTGGTCATCGTGCGTTTGTGATTGAAGGCGATCCGTCGATGGGTGTTGAGGAAGCGTCGCGGCGACGCGACTTCACGATCAATGCCATCCTCAAGGATCCGCTTACCGAAGAAGTGATCGATCCGTTTGACGGCCGGCGCGACATCGAACAGGGCGTCTTGCGTGCTGTTTCCGCGGAGACGTTTGGCGAGGATAGTTTGCGTGTGTTGCGAGCGGCTCAGTTTGCCGCGCGGTTCGAGTTTCGGATTGCGCCGGAGACGGTAGAGCTGTGCCGAGCGATTGATCTGAGTGACTTGCCGTCAGAGCGGATCTGGGGTGAGTTGGAAAAGCTGTTGTTGCTGGCGCGACAGCCGTCGATTGGACTCGGTTGGTTGCACGCGTTGGGCGTGTTGGAAAAGCTGTTCCCGGAGATTCATGCGCTTGTCGGTGTGCCGCAGGATCCGGAGTGGCATCCGGAAGGCGACGTGTTTGTACATACGCGATTGACGGTCGATCGCGCGCGCGAGTCGATCGACGAACTGGGTTATCCACGACAAGTCACTGTGATGCTGGCGGCGCTGGCCCATGATTTCGGGAAGCCCGCGACGACGGAATTCATCGAAGGCCGTTTGCGTTCGCGTGGACATGAAGCGGCGGGCGTTGCGCCGGCGGAGTCGTTTCTGGCGCGCATCAACATGCACACGATCGATGGTTACAACGTGCGCGGGCAGGTGATCGCGCTTGTGCGCGAGCATTTGAAGCCCGGCGAGTTTTTCAAGAAGCGCGACGAAGTTAGTGAAGGTGCGTTTCGTCGGTTGGCCCGTCGTTGTGAGCCGGATTTGTTGTATCGAGTGGCGAAGGCGGATTCGTTGGGACGCAATGCACCGTGGGTGCCGCAGGAAAAATGGTACGGGTCGGAAGCGCAGGAATGGTTTATTCAGCGCGCGCGGGAGTTGGATGTGGAACAGCGTCCGCCGGAGCCGTTGTTGTTGGGCCGGCATTTGTTGGCGTTGGGCGTCGAGGCTGGACCACGGGTTGGAGAAATCACGCGCGCGGTTTACGAGATGCAGTTGGATGGGCGTGTGCGGACGGTCGAGGAAGCCATCGCTGAAGCCCGCAAGCTAGTTGAGTCTACTGGTTGATCTGTGGCTGTTGTTGGGTAAGGCAGTGAATCGTGCCCATGCCCCAGACGAGCGGTTCGCAGTTGATCGGAATCACGCGTCGATTGGGAAAGACGCGTTGTAACGTGTCGGCGGCGCGCGCGTCGTTTTCGTGACCGAACACGGGAAGCAGAACGACGTTGTTGGCGATGTAGAAATTTGCGTAGCTTGCAGGTAATCGATCGAGATTGCGCGTGTCAGTGCTTTCGCCGCCGACAACGCCGGGCATCGGTAGCGTGACGATCTCGAAGGGGCGATCGTTGGCGTCGGTCATTCGTTTGAGTCTATCGAAATTGTCCTGGAGCAGTTCGTAATTCGCGTCTTCCGGATCGTCTTCGACGGCGCAGATGATAATGTCTTGCGCAACGAAACGTGCGATGTCGTCGATGTGACCGTCAGTGTCGTCGCCGACGATGCCTTCGCCCAACCACAGAACCTTCGCCACGCCGAGATAATTCTTCAGGTAATCTTCGATTTCGTTGCGCGTGAGTTGCGGATTGCGGTTTGGATTGAGCAAACACTGCTCGGTCGTTAAGACGCAGCCGTTTCCGTTCACTTCGATTGCGCCGCCTTCCATTACAATTCCCGGTTCGAATCGTGGCAGTTGCAGAGTCGGTTCGAGCAAACGAGGCACTCGATCGTCCTGCTTCAAGGCTTCGTATTTGTTCCCCCACGCGTTGAAGACCCAATCGTTGAAAGCGCCGCCGCTGCTGCCGGAAACGAGAAAGTTTGGTCCATAGTCGCGAATCCACGAATCGACAGTCGGGATACAGTGAAAACGTACGTTTTCGACGGCCGTGAAATTACAACGGTTTCGCACCGCTTGTTCCGTCGCTTCGTCGTCGACCAGCAGGTTCACCGTTTCGTGCGGTGCGAGCGCAGCGATGAACTCGAGATAGATCTCCTCGACTCGTTCCACGCGGTCCGGCCATGTTTCCGGATCTGTGGGCCATGTCAGCCATGTGCCTGCGTGCGGGTGCCATTCAGCGGGCATGTAGAAACCGAGTTCAGCCGGAGTTTTGTGCTGTGGTTCGGACATTTGAAGTGTTCAGGACCGGGAAGCCTTGAGCCGAAAGTACCGGAAGACTCCGATTAAACTTATCAGAACCCAAAAAACTTCCATCAGTAGGGCCGAGAGATTGAAAGTAACCAACAGCGACAGAACAATCAGACTCGCCCCGATTGCATTAAATAGGGAATAGGCCACGTCACTGCTTCTCAGCTTTTCCAGTTGCAGCATTAGATAGGTGATCACGATCAGCACGACACCGATCAGACCGAGTAAATCAATCAGCCCATACTTCATAACTGATCACCAAACCTGAAGCGCAAACCTTCGTAAGCGTCGATGCGGCGATCGCGAAGGAACGGCCAGTTTTGCCGCGTCTCTTCGATGACCGAGAGATCGCATTCCACGACCAGCACTTCTTCTCGATCGGCAGATGCTTTAGCGATGATGCGCCCAAAGGGATCGGCGACGAACGATTGTCCCCAGAACGTCAGTTTGCCTTCGTGACCTACGCGGTTGACGACGATCACATAGATTCCGTTCGCGATGGCGTGGGCGCGTTGAATGGTTTCCCACGCGGAGTGCTGCGCTTCGTTGACCTCCGGTTTTTCATCCGGTAACCAGCCAATCGCCGTCGGGTAAAAGAGAAACTGGGCGCCGCCGAGCGCCGTGAGCCGGGCCGCTTCGGGAAACCATTGATCCCAGCAAACGAGTGTTCCGACCTTGCCATAGGTCGTGTCGTGAGTTTGAAAACCGAGATCGCCAGGAGTGAAATAGAATTTTTCGTAATACAGGGGATCGTCGGGGATATGCATCTTGCGATATTTGCCGACGATTTTGCCGGAGGCGTCGATCATGACTGCGGTGTTGTGATAAACGCCCGCGGCACGTTTCTCAAACAGCGAAGCCACAATAACGACCTTTTTCTGCCGCGCAACTTTGCTCAAAGCTTCGGTCGAGGGACCGGGGATCGTTTCCGCCAGTTTGAATAGTTGAATGTCTTCTGTTTGGCAGAAGTATTGCGATCGGAAAAGCTCCTGCAGACAAACGATCTGCGCTCCGCGTTTGGCTGCGTCGTTGATTCCTTCGATCGCTTTTTTGAGGTTCTTTTCGGGCTCCGGCACGCACGACATCTGCACCAATCCCACGGTTGTTACATTACTGGCGCGGCTTTTTTTCGGCATGGCGCGAGTATAGCAAAGCGGCGCCTTTTGGACATTGCAGTTTCGACTTGAGTAAGATGTCCGGTCATTTTTAGCACCCTAATGAAAAGAGTAGTGAAATGATCGATTTTGAACTGACTGAAGATCACAAGGCGCTGGTGCAAACCGTGCGGGAGTTTGCGCAGAAGGAAGTCGCGCCGTTTATCAAGGAGTGGGACGAGAAACAACAGTTTCAGCCGGGCGTTTTGCGCAAGATGGCCGAACTCAACCTGCTTGGTGTTTGCATTCCCGAGGAGTACGGCGGCGCCGGTTTCGACTACATCTCGCTGGGCCTGGTATGTGAAGAGCTCGAGGCGGTCGATACCTTTTTGCGCGTGGTGATGTCCGTCCACACCGGACTGAATTCGCTGACGCTTTACACCTGGGGCACCGAAGAGCAGAAGCAGAAATATCTCGCGCCGCAGGCCCGAGGCGAAAAGCTCGCCACTTATGGCCTGACAGAACCGGGCGCCGGATCAGACGTCGTGGGCGCACGCTCGACAGCACGCCGTGAAGGAAATGAGTGGGTCCTGAACGGCGAGAAGATGTGGATCAGTTTGGCGGACTTGGCCGACAACTTTCTTTTCTTCTGCTGGACAGATGAAGAGAAGCGACGCAAGCGCGATCACACCGGGATGTCGTGTTTCATCGTCGAGCGCAGCATGAAAGGATTCTCTTCGGGAACGATTCACGGAAAGATGGGTATTCGCGCCGGCAACACCGGA
>DATELP010000047.1:0-4218 GCA_035276425.1 Pyrinomonadaceae bacterium | reverse complement strand
CTCGACGCACAGTCGCTTGAACTCCTCCGAATGTCGTCGCACTCGTCTCTTCGCCACTTCACAGCTCCTTTCTGCCTAAGTGTGCCTATAACGAGTGTCTCAATCCAGGGGTTCAGTCCAAAGCACAAAAGGCACAAGAGGCACAAGAAGTAGAAAAGACGGTTCGTCAATCATTTCTACCTTTTGTGCCTTTTGTGCTTCTTGTGCCTCTTCGTGGCCCATTTACGAAGGATTTTGCGCGTTCTAAGGATGTGTGGAGGTCTACCATGAAACACTTGTTCCTTGCGCTTTTGCTGCTAATACCCGTTTCGGCATTCGGTCAGCACAGTCACGCGCCGGCCAAAGAACCCGCGCCAGTCGCACTCGCTGAAGGACTGGGCAACATCAATCTGCCCGTCACAACCACCAATCCCGAAGCGCAGAAGTTTTTCAACCAGGGACTAGCCTACGTCTACGCCTTCAATCACGAAGAGGCGGTGCGTTCGTTCAAACAGGCGACCCAACTCGACCCGCAACTCGCAATGGGTTACTGGGGCATGGCGCTCGCACTCGGTTCGAATTACAACGTGCAGGCGGATGGTCCATCGCTCCTGAGCGCTTACACAAATCTTCAAAAAGCAATCGAACTCGCGCCGAAAGCTTCCGAGCACGAACGCGGCTACATCAACGCGCTCGCGAAACGCTATTCGTCCGATCTGAACGTCGACAAGCAGAAGCTCGCCGTTGATTACAAAAACGCGATGGGCGAACTCGCCAAACGTTATCCCGACGATCCCGACGCGGGCACTCTCTACGCTGAAAGCATGATGAACCTGCGGCCGTGGAAACTCTGGAGTCTCGACGGCAAGCCGGCTGAAGGCACGCTCGAGATCGTTTCGGTGCTCGAAGGTGTCTTGCGCCGCTACCCGAATCACACGGGCGCAAACCATTACTACATTCACGCAGTCGAAGCTTCCAATAACTACGAACGTGCGTTGCCGAGCGCGGCGCGTCTCGGAAAAGTTGCGCCGAAGGCGGGCCATTTGGTCCATATGCCGTCGCACATCTACATCCGCACGGGCGACTACAATGAAGCGGCACAGTCAAACGTCGACGCGATCGCCGCCGACCGCGAGTACATCACGAAGTCAGGCAACCAGGGCCTTTACGCGTTGATGTACTACAACCACAACATTCACTTTCTCGCGTCGGCGAGCGCGTTCAAGGGACGTTACGCTGATTCGATCAAGACGGCGCGCGAGCTGGAAGCGAGTGTGGCGCCACATTTGAAAGCGATGCCGATGCTCGAGATGTTCCGGCCATATCCGATCATCTCGCAGGTGCGTTTCAATCGTTGGGACGACGCGCTGAAAGAGCCGAAGCCTGACGAAACGTTGAAGATCACGACAGGTTTTTGGCACTACGCGCGTGGCAGCGCGTACGCGGCGACGAATCAAATCGCTAATGCCGATGCGGAGTTGAAAGCGTTGCAAGCGCTCGTCAAAACGATTCCGGCTGACGCGCCGATGGGCAACAACGTCGCGGTCGACATAATGAAGATTGCCGATCTCTCGCTCGCGGGCAGGATTGCATTCGCGCGCGGCGACAAGCAGACGGCTTTTAGTTTGTTGAATCAGGCGGCAGCGGCTGAAGATGCGACGAGTTACAACGAACCTGCCGATTGGGATTTGCCGGTTCGTGAAGTGCTTGGCGGTCTGCTGCTCAGCAGTGGTGATAACGCTGCGGCTGAGAAGGCGTTTCGTGATGAACTGAAGCGACATCCACGCAATGGCCGCGCTTTGTTTGGCCTCGCTGAGAGTTTGAAACAGCAGGGAAACAAATCGGCGGCGCAGATGGTGTGGCGCGAGTTTGAGGAAGCGTGGAAAGACGCGGACACGAAGTTAACTGTTTCCGCGCTGACTGGAATTCAGACAAAAGCGGAAAATGGTTCATCGGCTAATGGTGCGGCGCCGGTCCAGTTCTCGAGTGTGTTGCTGAAGACCGGCGTGCGTTTGCGTTACGCGTACCAGGGCGATCCGAATGGCGAGCCGGTGATCTTGCTGCACGGTTATACCGATTCGTGGTTTTCGTTCAGCCAGATTCTACCGTTGCTGGACCAGAAGTATCGCATCTACACGTTGGACCAACGCGGGCACGGCGAGTCGGATCGTCCGGTCGGTGGTTACGCGATGCAGCAGTTTGCCGGTGACGTCATTGCGTTCATGGACGCGATGAAAATCAGCCAGGCGACGATCGTGGGCCACTCGATGGGCAGCTTTGTTGCGCAACACGTGGCGGTGGAAGCTCCTGATCGGGTCAAAAGACTTGTTCTGGTCGCAACGGCAACCACGGTACACACGAACGATCTCGTGCGCCAACTGCAACGTGAGGTCAACGCGTTGACCGATCCCGTGCCGCAGAAGTTTGTGTACGAGTTTCAGCTCAGCACGGCTTTTCAACCGCTGTCGAACGATTTCTTTCACGCAGTGTTGAAAGAGAGCATGAAGCTGCCGGCGAACGTGTGGCGTGAAGTGATGGCCGAGATGATGTCGCCGGACACGGGCGTGGAGTTGAAGAAAATCAAAGCGCCGACATTGGTTCTGTGGGGCGACAAGGATTTCTTCCCGCGTTCAGAGCAAGACTCGCTCGTGTCGGCGCTGCCGAATGCGGTGTTGAAAGTCTACAAAGACACCGGACACGCGTTACACTGGGAACGTCCGGAAATGTTTGCGACGGATCTGAAGACGTTTATGAACTCAGATCTTCAGGCGTTCGCGAAATGATTAGACAGGATGTCAGGATAAACAAGATTTGCATAACGAACAGTTAGACGCAGTAATGCAAAAAGCCAGGACGGTCGCCGCTGATGCGCGGTCGTCCTTTGGCGGACTGTCTGCGGCTCAACTGAATTGGAAGCCATCGGCGGAGCGTTGGAGTATTGCGCAATGCTTCGACCATTTGCTCAACTCGAACAAAGGCTTCTTTCCTGTTGTCGAGAGCGTCCTGAATGGGACGAAGAAGACAAGGTTTTTGGAGCGTCTCCCCATATTGCCGGGTCTGGCGGGTAAATTAATGATCAAGTCGCTGGATCCGGCATCGACGCGCAAATACAAAGCTCCGAAAAACTTCGAACCGGCGCAGAGCAACATCAGCGCCAGCATCATCGACGACTTCGCCGCGCAACAGGAGAAGATTGTCGCAGGTATGAAGGCGACGAGTCATCTCGATCTTGAACGGATCGTAGTCACATCGCCGGCCGTGGCATTTGTTACTTACAGCTTGATGGACGCCTACCGCATCATCGTGGTCCACGAGCAACGGCATTTCCAGCAGGCGCAGAGGGTCACTGCCGAACCCGGTTTTCCATCCACAGATTACGCAGAAACGGAGTCTGCCTAACTTTAAGAAATCTGTGTAATCTGTGGATGGTTTTACTGAGTCACAGTCAGGTTCTTCACGAAGCCCCAATCGCCACTCGCATTCACCTGAATGTTCCCCACGTTCTTGCGCGCAATCACGATGTTTGACTGGTACCACAACGGAAACACCGGCACGTCGCGGCTGATCACGTCCTGAATCTTTCGGTACAAGTCCTTCGCCTGCGCGCGGTCAAACGTATTCACTGCCACTTCGAGCATTGCATCGAGTTCGGGATTACTGTAGCGGCTGCGATTTCGCGACGGCCGCGTTTGCGTTGGTATCTCCGAAGTCGCAAACAGGTCTTTGTAAAAGATCGGATCCTGATTACCACCAACCCACTGCGTGTACGCGATCTGAAAATTGCCGCGCCGCAGTTCGTCAAACAGCGTGTTCTGTTCCGGCGTTTGAATCTCAACCGGAATGCCGGCCTCTTTCAAATAATTCTGGATCACGCCCGCGTACTGCCGTCCCGAAATACTGCTGCCTGACAGTTTGTAAACGATCGGTTTATCTATTCGAACTCCAGCCTCACTCAAGAGTCTTTTCGCCATTGCGGGATCGTACGCGTACATCTGGCCTGGCGAATAAGCCCACGACTCTTCCGGAATGATCGAATGCGCGATCTTTCCGTAACCACGCAAAAGATTTTGAATCATGCTTTGGCGATCGATCGCATAAGCGATTGCCTGCCGCACCTTCACGTTGTCCAAAGGCGGCGACGTCGTGTTCAGCGTCAACAGCACAACGTTCGAACCGGGAAATGCCTGCACGCGCAGGTTCGGATCCTGCTCGAGACGCTTCACCGCATCAGGCGACAAG
>DATELP010000046.1:0-5009 GCA_035276425.1 Pyrinomonadaceae bacterium | reverse complement strand
ATGCTCGTTGAGAAAGTGGTATTGCTCGAACTGAAGGCGGTGCGGGCGTTAGACAACTCGCACCAAGCCCAACTGCTTAACTATTTGCGCGCAACTGAGATCGAGGTCGGCTTGCTACTAAACTTTGGCGTGAGACCGGAGTTTAAGAGACTGCTTTTCGACAACCCTAGAAAAGGCGCTAGGTAACTGCTCAAGTCTTGTTTCCGGGCTTTCAGTCCGTGTTGATCTGTGTGTTTCCGTGACCTCACATCGAGCTCGTGAGCGCTCAATTCGTCTTTTCATCCATCGCTGGTTCATCATCTTAAAACCTTCCAACACTACTTCTGATGTCTTCCTGCCCCCGCAGTTTGCATCCCTACATTTACCAACGCGTATTGTTACGAAAAAACAGCTCATTTCGTTGTGATAAACTCACCTCCGGCCGCAAGTCGGAGGTTTTCCCCAGAAACGCCAAGGTAATGCCAGTCACTGACTCCCAATCTGAACACGTCAGCGAGATCGAGGCCGCCCTGCTCGACGCCGAACTTTTCATGAAGTATCAGGCGCCGGAACGCGCCATCAAGCGCCTCCGCACCGCCCTGGAACTAAACAGCCGTTCCATCAAGCTGCGCGAACGCCTCCGCGAAGTCTATGCAGGTCATAAACTTAAAGAGGAAGCGGCGCGCCAGTGTCTCGCCCTGGCCAGTCTTTACATCGAACGCGAAGACTTCGAGACCGCCCACGACCGGCTGCTGGAAGCCAAGACGCTCGACGAACGTATCAACATCGCGGGCGGGCTTGAAGCTATTCGCCGCGCTCGTCGACCGGATCTTAAGCCAGCGGCTGTCGCTGCCGAGCCTGTTTTTGAGCGCAAACATTTCACACTTGCAGGCGACCTCAGCGCGATCAGCGTCTTCGACGCGATTCAGGTAATCGAAAACGCCCGGCTGAATGGTGTGTTGACACTGACCGGCAAGGGACCGGAAGGGCAGGTGAAGTTCAATGACGGCCGGATCGTCGACGCGTCATGTGGGCGTGAGAGCGGCGACAGGGGATTTCAGAAAGTAGTTGAGATCACGACCGGAACATTTGAATTCCAAAAAACCGTCGAACAATTCCCAATCAAGATAGAAGCCCTCAGCAACACAAACCTCATCCTCGACACACTTCGGCTACTCGACGAGCAGAAACAGTAATCCGCTTTCGGCTTTGCTCGGAATCCCACCGACGCAGTCGGTGGTACTTCAAACCTAGCCTACCCACTCCCAACTTCGCAGCGATAATCCCACCAACGCAGTTGGTGGTTCGTTCATAGCCGTGCAAGTGAATGAACAATCCACCGACTATGTCGGTGGGATTGAACCTCCGTTGTAGTGAGATATAGGGCGGGATATGAAAATACCACCGACTATGTCGGTGGGATTGAATCCTTCTGTGTTGTGGGAGTTAGGTTGATATGAAAAAACCACCGACTGCGTCGGTGGGATTTTACCAGGGTCAGTCGATCAGCAGCCGCGTGTTCAGTGCTTCGGCTTTTTCGATCGCTGTCAGTAAACGCAGAAACTGCGTGTAGTTTCGACTGCGTGCGGTGAGGCGGGTGATTTCGGATTGGCTCAACTCGTTCCGCAAGAGCAGGTCGAGGAAGTCGTAATAATCCGCGGCCGCTTCGAACGGAAACTCTCGTGTGTACGAAGTTTCTTCCGTGTCTTCCGACCGAAACCCGGCAAGCAGATCGAACACGTTGTCCGTCGTAAGCCGCGCCGCATCGCGCGTCAACCCGATCGGCACGCGCAACTCAAAAAAGCGCAGTCCCTGGTCGGTCACAACCCTCCGCAACTCCTTCGTCGCCTCGCCATCAAATGGGCTCTCCGGGTCAACCAAAATCCGCAATAGCCGCGGCTGGTCTTCCTGATCGAGCGTGTCGAGCGAAAGCTGCACGCGGTCGGCGAGAAACTTCTCAAACGTCGCCTCAATCGGATAGTTGATCCGACCCAGACACCCGACCGACTCGCCATCACCCGCAACCTCCAGTGGCAAACACGCCGGACACTGCGCGCAGATTCTCGTCGCGCCTTGCATGCGCTCGATCTCGTCGGTAGCTTTCTCCACCCACTCGATCTTGTCGATCGAAGGAGCAGCGCCGTCTCCAGTGGTCAATTTCGCGTGCAAACTGCTCAAACGCCCCCACTGGCGCAGGTGCCGTTCAGAGTAAGTCGCGCGCAGCGAACAAGCGTACTGTAGTGCAAATTCCAATGACATCGCTGGCCGATAACTAACATAGCGCCGCTCATCGAGCAAGCGAGTGCCTTTGTGTTAAGCTTTTGTCACTTTCCGCACTACACAGAAAGGTCTTGCCCATGGCAGTTAGTCAGGAACTCTTGGAAATACTCGCCTGTCCGGCCTGCAAAGCAAAAGTGGAACTAAAACCGGACGGCGGCGCGTTGAAGTGCGTCGAGTGCAAGCGCGTCTACCCGATTCGCGACGACATTCCGGTCATGCTCATCGACGAAGCCACGATCGAAGAATGAACTGATGAACAGCCTGCGCGACATCGTTGAGCCGTCTCCGCGACCGCGAGTGGTGGAGACAAAGTCGGGCTTCGTCGTGTCAGAAGAAGAGTCGCCGCAGCCACTCGCACCGGCCCGCTGGGATTGGGAATCCGTCAAACGCGTGCTCGTAGTCCGGCTTCGCTCGATCGGCGACACGGTTTTGGCAACGCCTTCGCTCTTCGCATTGAAACGGTTCCTGCCCGAAGCGCAAGTAGACATACTCGTCGAAGACTGGGTCGCGCCGTTGCTCATGGATCATCCACACGTCGACAACGTCCTCGCACTCGAGCGGGGTGGTTTCATGTCTCGTGTAAAGGCCGCACGTGAGTTGCGAGCCGAGCGTTACGACGTCGTCTACAACCTTCACGGTGGCACAACCGCCACGTTCCTAACGCGCGCGAGCGGTGCGCGCCATCGAGTCGGATTTAAAACATACCAATACGCGAATCTTCACACGGAATTAGTACCGTCTCCTTTATTACTGTGGGGACAGCAGAAAACGCACTCCGTCGAACAGCAACTCGCGCTGCTTGGTTGGACCGGCGTGCCGGTGAGCGATCGGCCGCGAACGCAGTTGGGGATCTCGCCGGGTGCGGTTGAATCGGTTAACCAGCAACTCGCCGCCGCGGGTTTAGCGGATCGACAGATCGCTTTGATTCATCCGGCGGCGGCGTTCGAGACCAAGCGTTGGGCCATCGAGAACTTCGCGCGCGTTGCGGAGTACGTTGCTGAACGTGGTCTGGCGCCCGTCGCTATTGCTGCACCGCACGAGTTGCCGCTCGTCCTTAGTTTGCGAAGAGAAGCGGAAGTAGATGTCCCTTTCCTCGAATTGTCGCTACCGGAAGTGACCGCTTTAGCGGCGCGTTCCAAACTGTTCATCGGCAACGACAGCGGCATCGCACACATTGCAGCCGCAGTCGGAACGCCGTCCGTTGTCATCTTCGGTTCGTCAAACATCGCGCACTGGCGGCCGTGGAACCGCGCCAAAGCAGAGGTCGTGTTCGAACAGATGCCTTGCCAGCCGTGCCACGGCTATTTTTGCGAGAAGTTTTCGCAGCCCGAGTGTATTCTGCGTGTGCCGGTCGAGAGAGTTGCCGCCGCGATCGAGAGATGTCTCAACTAACAAAAACGCGCGCCTCGGAAATCCTGCAAACGCTTCGCGAGCGTAAAGTGCTCGTGCTGGGCGATGTGATGCTCGACGAATTTGTTTGGGGCGACGTCACGCGCATTTCACCCGAGGGACCAGTGCCGGTGGTTGATGTGCGGCGCGAGTCGGTCCATCTCGGCGGCGCGGCGAACGTGTTAGCGAATTTGATCGCGCTCGGCGCGCACGGTTGGGTTGTTGGCGTGGTGGGCAACGATTACGCCGGCGGCCGTATTCGCGATGAGTTGCGACAACTGAATTCCGGTGGAGACGTTGGGCTCATCGTCGATGAGACGCGGCGTTCGACCACGAAGACGCGCATCGTGGCGCATAGTCAGTTGGTTGTGCGAGCGGATCGTGAGTCGCGAACGCCGGTTGACGCGAAACTCGAACAGCAGATCGTTGCGCGTTTGAAAGAGAAGCTGGCAGAGGCGCATGCGTTTGTCGTTTCCGATTACGACAAGGGCGTGATCACGCCGGCGATTTTGCGCGAGGTGTTGCCGTTTGCTTACGAGCGCGTGCCGGTTTTGGTTGATCCGAAGTTGCGCAACTTTAAATCGTATTCGCCCGCGACGCTCGTCACGCCAAACCATCTCGAAGCGTTGCGCATGAGCGACACGGAAGATCATTCTGACGACGGTTCGCACAACGCGGCGAAGATTATTCAACAGAAACTCGGTTGCGACGCGGTGCTGATCACGCGCGGCGATCGCGGCATGATGTTGTTGGAAGCGGGCGGGGAACCTGTTTACGTCGAAACGGCCGCGCGCGAAGTTTACGACGTCACCGGCGCGGGCGACACGGTAATCGCAACACTCGCGGGCGCCCTCGCCGCGGGCGCCACGATGCTCGAAGCGGCCACACTCGCTAACCACGCCGCTGGAATCGTCGTCGGCAAAGTCGGCACCGCCACCGCCACCGCGAGCGAGTTGCTCGCCAGCTTTTTGTAAATTTGTAATCCTGTCCGGACGAGAGCCATGGAAGGCAAGACTCTTCGCAACTATCGCATCACCGAAAAGCTCGGCGTGGGCGGTCAGGGCGCGGTCTACAAAGCGGTCGATAACAAACTCGGCCGCACCGTGGTCATCAAAGTCATTCCGCCGGAACTCAGCGCGAAGGAAACAAATCTCAAACGCTTCGAACGCGAAGCACGTCTCGCGTCCTCGTTGGACCATCCAAACATCTGCACCATCTTCGATCCCGACGAACAGGACGGCATGCACTTCATCGCCATGCAGTACGTCGAAGGCAAGAACGTGCGCCAACTCGTCGGCGGCCGTCCGCTCGAACTCAAGACCGCCCTCCTGATCGGTTTACAAACCGCCGAGGCACTCGCG
>DATELP010000045.1:0-8990 GCA_035276425.1 Pyrinomonadaceae bacterium | reverse complement strand
GACACAAATGTCATGAAGGTGACAATTCAGAGAAAAAATGCCACGAAGAAGCACAAAACTAGTTCGCAAACTGTGTTTGGCTCTTGTGCCTCTTGTGGCTGAATTATGCGTAAGTTTGGAGTTCTTTCAGACACTTCACCCGCACCCACCCACGCCCAAGCTCAATAATCCCGCGCCGTTCGAGATCGTTAAGCACGGTGGTCGTCGTTTGACGCGCGGCGCCGATCAAACTCGCGACGTCGTGATGCGTTAGCGGCACGAGGTAATCAGTGCTACCGGTTTCAGCTTCCGCGGCGCTCGTCGAGATCTCGTGCAGCAGTTCGCACACGCGCGCGGAAACGGCCTTCGACGTGATATCGGAAAGTTTCTTTTCCATACGCCGCCGCCGATCGCCCACAAGCCTGATGTAACTCAGCGCCAACTTCGATTGCGACTCAATCAAGTGAACGAAATCGTGTTTGGCAAACACCCACACGAGTATGTCATCGAGCGCCTGCGTCATGTTGCTGCGCGGCGCTTCATCGACCAGCGCAAACTCGCCGAAGATCTCACCAGGCTGAATGATGTCGATAGCGATCTCCTTGCCGGATTCGGAAAGGACCGACAGTTTCACTCTTCCCTGCTTCAGAATGTAAACGCGTTCGGCACGATCGCCAGGCATGTAGATGAACTCACCGCGTGCTTTGCGCAGACTGCGCGCGTACACGGCAATGCGTGTCATCTCTTCGGGGCTGAGGCCGGAGAAAATTTGTACGCGCTGATGACGAGCAGTTCCCAACAACGCCGCCGAGGAGGACGGTGCGATGCTCATAAGACTTTCCACTCCTATTCTGGTCTAAGCAAACCAGGGCACGGGAGGCTCAGACAGTCTTCAACAACGGTTCAAGGTCGAGGTGTTTTCGGGGATCAGACGGCGCGTGAAGTAAATCCAGAACGTTAACGCCGCTGGATTTCAGTTGCTCGCGTGTGGGCATGCGATCGAGCTTCAGCAACGCTTCAATCGCAGCGAGCTCGCTGTCCCGATTCATACCGGCAACCGCCAGCACACGATTGTTCTTCACGTAGAACGCGAGAAAGTCGTGCGACGCCACGTCGCCTTGATAAACGATCTCATCCCACGACGTTGCATGACCGACATAGCGCAACGTGAGATCGAACTGTTGTGTCCAAAAGAACGGAACGCCTTCAAATGCAACGTCGCGCCCGGCCATGTTACGCGCCGCAACGCGTCCTTGCTGTTGCGCAGTACGCCAGTGCTCGATGCGCATGCGTTCGCCAGTCCAGCGATCGACGAAGTTAACCACGTCGCCGGCAGCGTAAAGTCCTTCAGCAGCACGCAAACGCGAATCAACAATGACGCCGTCGGAGTGGTCCAACTCAACGCGTTCAAGAAACTGCGTCACAGGACGAACACCAACTCCGACAACGACCATATCGGTCTCGATAATCTCGCCGGAGTCAAGCGTGACCGCCTCGACGTTGTGACTGCCTTCGAACCGGTAAACGATCGATCCGAGTTTGAAGCGAACTCCATGACGCTCGTGCTCGCGACGGAACGCTGCTCCGACTTCCCTGCCAAGCGTGACTTCAAACGGTTCCGCCGAAGGCGCGACAACCGTCACGTCCAGCCCGCGTTCGCGCAGACTGTACGCCGCTTCCATACCGATGAAACTCGCGCCCACAACAACCGCACGACGTGAGCGCGAAGCCGTTTCAATGATCGAATCCGCGTCGGCAAAACTGCGCAGCACGCAGACGTTCTTCAGGTCAGAACCGGGAATATTGAGACGTACCGGCGCGCCACCCGTCGCGACGAGCAACGCGTCGTAATCCATCGTTTCGCCGCTCTCGAAAACTATCAGCTTCGCGCGCGCATCGACACGCGTCACTTCCTTATTGAATACAAGTTGAATGTCGTGCTCCCGGAAAAAGTCTTCCGGACGCAACGGCATCCATTCCGGATCGGCGTGGCCGTGCAGATAATCCTTGCTGAGGTTCGGCCGATCGTAAGGCGCACGATCTTCGCGCGTGATCATCACGATCTGACCGCGAAAACCTTCTTCGCGCAACGTCTGCGCGGCGGTGTAACCAGCCGCACCGGCGCCAAGAATGACAAACTGCCGCGGATCGGCAACGCGATCGCTCCTAACCATAGCGACCGCGCGCCGATCCGATGCTTCTTCCGGCACGCGAACCAGCACGCGTTCACCCTCAACACGCACCTCATAACTGACAAGCGCATCGAGTGCCGGCGGCTCTTCCAAACCACCATTAACTACATCGAAGACCGCATGGTGCAACGGGCAAATAACCTGCGTCCCGCACAGCGCGCCTTCAGCGAGGTTCCCGCCATAGTGCGGACAGCTTGCACTGACCGCATGAAACTGATCGCCGACACGCGCCAACAGGAGGCGCGTGTCGCCTGCCGCAATTTCTTTCATTTCCCCCGGTTTGAGATCGGAGGTGTTCGCGAGGTGAACGTCTTTAAAACCCATGCTGGTTGTCAGGCCACACTGACAAGATGGCCCATCTTCTCCTTCTTAGTCTTCAGATAACCAGCAAAGAAATCGTGCGGCTCGACTTCGAGCGGTACGCGTTCGACGACCTGTAGCCCCGCTTCCAGGAGCGCCAGAATCTTCGCCGGGTTGTCGGACATCACGCGCACCGCGCGCAAGCCGAGTTCGAGCAGAATTTCCGCGCACTGCTCGTAGCGTCGCATGTCTGCCGCAAAGCCAAGCTGTTCGTTGGCCTCAATCGTGTCAGCACCTTCGTCCTGCAACGCGTACGCGCGAATCTTGTTGATGATGCCGATACCTCGCCCTTCCTGTTGCTGATAGACGATCGCGCCGTGTCCCTCCTGCTCGATCAACTTCATGGCCGCTTCGAGTTGGCGGCCGCAGTCGCATTTCACTGAACCAAAAACATCGCCCGTCATGCACTGCGAATGTATGCGCACCAGACTCGGACGGTCCGTACGCAGTTCGCCTTTAACCAACACGACAAACTCTTCCGTTGAAATGAGCGAACGAAAACCGAGAATGCGAAACTCGCCGATCTCGGTCGGCAGTCGTGCTTCCGCAACTCGTTCGACCGTTAATGGCTCGCTTTGCGAAGGGGCTGTCTTAGTAGAGTGAATTAGTCTCAGTGTCATTTGTTTTGACTCTCTAATTGTGCGGGGAGATCTGGCTAAGTTTCTGTCAGCTAGTTGCGATGAATGTCAGCTAGCTGACAGAAACGTGAAAAGAGTTACTACAGCGATTTCAGGTACTCGACCAGATCGAGCTTCTGCCGCTCGGTCAGGTTTGTGTTAAGGAACGTGTTGTAGTGTTCGATCACGTCGCGCAACGTCGCGAAACGCCCGTCGTGATAGAAGCCGCCTTTTTGGTGCGTCCATAGCCCTTTCAAAGGCGACGTTCGATAACGTTCGTCAGGCGAACGCTTGGCCTGGAAATCGTCGATGCCGATCTCCTCCGCCGTGTGCATGTTCCAACCAGGTTCGGTGTAGATCGGCGGCACGTGGCAGGTCGAACATTTCGCTTCGTTGTTGAATAGAGCTTTACCACGCGTCGCCGCAGCGCGATCGAAACTTCCCGGAGGCGCCGGAGGCGCGGGTATCGCGAGTTGATAGAAATGAAGCGCTGGAAGTTTCGCGGTGATTAGATCCGGATTGCTACGCACGTTACCAAAGCCTTCACGCGCGGCGATCGGGAATTTCACCGGATCATTCAAACGCGGATCGAAGAACGTTCCCTGTCCGTGCATCTCGAGGTTCGCGACGAACGCGTTCCAGTGCGTCACTGAACCCCAACCAGTCCACGTGTGCAGATTGACTCCCACTAAATCAAACGCCGGCGGAATCAACGTTGCCGCGGTTTTACCATCCGGTCGAAAAGCCTTGCCGTCGAGGAACAATTCAGCGTCGAACCTTCCCGGTCCCCAACTCTGCAACACCTTTCGCACGGTCGCTTCGTCGACGCCGAGCAGAGTCGCGACCGGTTGCAGGTTTGGACTCAACGCCACGATCGCGCCCACGTTGAGATCGCGATTGGCCCAACCGTCGAGACGCTCACCGATGCCTTGCGTGAATGAGTTGTCGACCGTCGAATGGCACAGCGCGCAAGTGATACCGACCGATTTCAAACTACCGTCGTTATTGAAAGTGCCTTTGACGCCAAGAACGGCGTCGAGTTTGAGTAGCGCGAGTGTAGTGGCCGGATCGTCGAGATCTACCTTGCCTTGTTTTAACTTCGCGACGAGCGATCCCGGCAGCGCTTCTGAATCAACTTTTAATCCGACTGCCAACGCGGTCTTGGGCGAAACGCCTGGTCCAACACCGCCGAATTTTGCGCCTTCTATCGCGCGATGAAGTTGCAGTGCGTCGGTCCAGAACACTTCATCGCCGAAAGTATCGAAACGAAAAGTCTGTTTGCCCTCGGCCAGCATGCGTTCAGCGTTCGCGTCGATCTGCTGTTCGCTGTCGGTTCTGTTTCCCCGGCCGCGGTTCTGACCCTGATTGTTCTGATTTTGATTTTGATCGTCCGCGATTTTCGCGTCGCTCGGCCTGCCGAAGAAAACAGTCACCACAGCGGCAACAAAAAGCACGAGCGCGATCTTTACCAGTCTGTTCTCAACCATTTACTTCCTCCTTGTGATGACGGCCGCCGGATCAGCGGTCGTACTCGCTGCTGAGTCGCGCCAGTGCGAGCGCACCGAGCGAGAGGCCAAAGTCTCGTAACGCGACGTCGAAATAGCCGGGGATTAAAAGCAGGTTGACTACGATCAGCAGCAGCCACGCCGAGACCACGTAAGCGAAAAGACGCGGCTTGAACGCCACGCCGAGGCCCGCGACGATCTCAATCACGCCCACCGCAAACATAAATTCGTGGCCGTGGCCGCCGAGCAGGTTGTTGACGGATGCGGGAAGATACTGGTCCCAATTGACGAGCAGATGAAAAAACTTATCCAAACCCGCCACGATGGGCGCGACAGTGAAGCCGGTGCGAAGGATCAGATACGCCTGGTAACTCGGACTGGAGGCGGCCGCGGCTTCGCGTTTGGCTGAAGCAACGCCTGCTGAACTACTAAATGCCTGTGCCATTTTCGTCGTTCTCCTGAATAGAAATGCTGTGGACTACGTGTCGCTCATCAAAATACTCTTCCCACATAATAAGTCAAGCATTTATTTGACTATTTGTACTTTCTGTGAAAAAGGGCTAGAATTTGCAGGCCAAAGAGGTGTTTAATGGAGACGATGAAGCTGGATCAGCGTTTTTTTGAAAGCACACGCGGGCAGATCGTCACCATACTCCGCAGTTCGCCCTGCACGGTTGAGGAGTTGGCGACAAAGCTCGAACTAACCGACAACGCCGTGCGCGCGCATCTTTCCACGCTCGAGCGCGATGGAATTGTGCGCCAGAGCGGAATCCGCCGCGGCGCTCGTAAACCACATTTCACCTACGCGCTCACTGAAGAAGCCGACGGGCTGTTTCCCAAGGCTTACGACGCGCTGCTCAATCAACTGATCGCGGTTTTGAAGCACCGGTTGAGTCCAAATGAGATCGAGGACGTGCTACGTGAAGTGGGCCGTGCGGTCGCTGCGAGCACGCCCAACGGGCACGACGCCAGTCTTCAGAGTCGTGTGCAAAAGGCGTTGCGGGTGTTGGAAGCGATCGGTGGTTCTGCGGAAATCGAAGAGCACGACGGGAAGATCGTGATTCGCGGCAACGGTTGTCCGCTCGCGGCGGCGGTGAGTGTTCATCCCGAAGTTTGCCGGCTGGCTGAGACGCTCGTCGGCGAGATCCTAAAGGTGCCGGTTGTTGAGAAATGCGATCGTGAATCACGGCCGCAGTGTCGGTTTGAGATCGACGCGGTGTTAACTTAAGAACCGTTTTCTAAAAACTTCGTGCGCTGCGCAGCAGGTAATTTCTCAACCGCATAACGCAGCATCGTTCGCGGCATCGATCCCGCGTACTTGTTTAGAAAATTCACTAACTGTTTTTGATCTCGCTTCCCTGCCTCGCGTAACCACGAGCCAACGCCTTTCTGCACCAGTTCGTGTTTGTCTTTCACTAAAACTTCTGCGATGCCGAACGTGTCGTCGACGTCGTTTGCACGAATGAAGTAGTAGGTGCTGACGATTGCTGTGCGGCGTTCCCACGGATTGCGCGAACGCGCGAGTTTGTAAAGCACGTCGCGCGGTTTGTCTGCGAGATAACCGCCGACAACGTGGGGCGCCGCCCGATCGACAAGGTCCCAGTTGTTGATGCGATCGTGCCGGCGGATGTAGAGATCGTAAAGCGCCTTGCGCTGGTCGGGCGTTATCTTCTTGTCGCGTGCCTGGAAGTCCATGATACTTACCGCGCCCATACGCACTTCGTAGTACGGACTGTCGAGCAGCTTTTCGACGTCGGCGAGCGGCATGTCAGTGAACTTCTTCGCGATGGGAAAGATCTTGCCGATGCTGACGCCGAGTATCTTGTTGTCGTTCGAACCGGCGTTTGGATCCGGATGAAAGTAACGCGTCACCTCGTCAACACGCGTCGGATCGGCGATTTCTTTTAGAGCAGCGAGGAACTGTTTGGGATAATTAATTTTCGTCACAGGATTCAGGTAAAGGTTTCAAGGTGTAATTTGCAACGCAGTTTTTTCGAGCTAGGGATAGCCAATGGGCTTGAAGGTTTTCGATATGAATCGGACCTTCTGGACCACGCAGACGAACAGGCGCTGTTGACGCACCTGCGCACGTTACCATTTCGCGAGTTTGAATTCCACGGTTTCACAGGTAAGCGACGGGTGGTTTCGTTTGGGTGGAAGTATCAGTATTCGGGCGAAAAGCTTGTTAAGACTGATGAGATTCCCGAGTTTTTACTGGCGTTCAGAGTTCGCGCTGCGTCTTTTGCCGGGCTGGAGCCGCAGGCGTTTGAGCATGTGCTGATCACAGAGTATGGACCAGGCGCAGGGATCGGCTGGCATCGTGACAAAGCGGTGTTTGGTGAAGTTGTGGGGATTTCGTTACTCGCACCCTGCACATTGCGCTTCCGGCGCAAGGCTGGCGAAAAGTGGGAACGCGTAAACGTGTTAGCCGAGCCGCGCTCCGCCTATCACCTGACTGGCCCAGCGCGGTCCGAATGGCAGCACAGCATCCTCCGCGTCGACGCGCTGCGCTACTCGATCACCTTCCGCACAATGCGCGAAGCGCAATAGGTCCTATTGGTCCTATAGGACCTATGCTCACGCTTGCGCGCTAACTTTTCTCTTTAATGTCAAAAGCCCACAACGTCCCAAGGTCGCGAAGATACAACCGGCCGTTCGCAATCACCGGATAGGCAAACGCCGCCTCCGGATAATCTCCTACCTTCGCATGCTTCGGTGGATTCGGCGGTGTGAAGCGTCCCTTCTCACGAAAGCCCTGCGGTGACGCTTCTACCAACACAAAGTCTCCAGTTAACAAGTGCGCATACAGGTTACCATCAGCAGCAGCGACCGAAGCATGACCAAAATCCGCTGACTCCCACATCACCTTCCCCGTCGCAAACTCAACCGCCAACAACTTCTGCCCGACTTCCGTTCCGTAAAGATGATCGCCAACGATCACCGCGCCACCGATCCCGTTCGGCAGTCCGCGCGTGAAGTAGACCGGTTCCGCCGCGACTCCATTTCCCTCAGCTTTCAAACGAACCATGCCGCCGCCGATACCGAGTGCGCCACAGTAAACATACTCACCACGCGCGACCGGCGTGAAGTACTGCGCCGGTCCTTTCGCAACGTCCGCATAGCGCCACAAAAACTGACCGGTCTTCGCATCAACTCCAACCATGCCCTTGCTCAGAAGTTGCACGTACTGCTTGCGGCCCGCAGCCTGTACGACGATCGCCGACGCGTATCCCGCAGGCTCGCCACCGGGAATCGCCGACTTCCAAATCACCGCGCCCGTCTTCTTGTTCAGCGCCGCGATCGTTGCTTGTGGACCACCAGGCGTCACGATCACAACCTCGCCGTCCACCAACGGCGACTCCGCATAAGCCCACTCGCCCGGCTGTCCGCCAAACTCCGTGCGCACATTCTTGGCCCAACGAACCTTGCCGCTCTTCACGTCGAGACAAGCAAGATCGCCGTCTGAACCGAGCACGTACATAAACGCGCCGTCAATCGTCGGCGTGGATCGCGCTTTCGGGTACGAAGGATTCTGATCGGGATTTCCTACTTTGCCGACGCGCGTGGTCCAAAGCACTTTGCCGTTGTCGGCCGAGATCGCCTGCACAAACTCATTGTCCATGCCGGTGTTGCTCATCATGTAAATGCGATTACCCACCACCACCGGCGTCGAATAACCATCGCCGAGATCGTTCGCTTGCCAGATCAATTTCGGTCCACCCGCGGGCCACTGCTTCAGCAAGCCGCTTTCTTTCGACACGCCACTGCGATCGGGGCCACGCCACTGCGGCCAGTCGGCAGCCGCAACACCACTGACACAAAAACAAAACATTACGGCAAGCGCGATTCGTCGTGACTTCATTCGATTGTCCTCCGGGATTGGGATTTGCCGTTGGAAACTTAACTCTCGCTCGTACGAGCCTCGCCAGGAAATGTTCCGTCGCCAAATGTATTTCTCTCACGAGAATCCGAACTGTGTTGTGGGAGGAACTCGGGTCATGACGAACAATCGGGCATCGCGCACTGGGATCACTCTGGCAATGTGTTTTGTTGCACTAACGTTAATTCAAACAACTGCTTCCGCGCAGTCGGCAAGTTTCTCGCGGACGGACTTCCCCTCCTTAGGCAATAATCACATCGCAGCCGACGTGAACGGCGACGGCATTCTCGATCTGGTCGGCACCGGACTGAACTCCGTGGCCGTCATGCTCGGCAACGGCAACGGCACGTTTCGCACCAAAGTTGATTTTCCTGTAGGTAGTCAGGCGCAGGACGTCGCGGCTGGTGATTTCAACGGCGACGGCAGCGTGGACCTCGTCGTTTCACTTAGCGATCCA